>SVCR01000003.1 GCA_015058265.1 Clostridiales bacterium | reverse complement strand
TCAATGTCGACCGAAGGTCTGCCTCTCGGTATCGGATATACAGTAGAAGAGACCGGCCATGATGGCTATGTGATCGAGTCATGGACCGATAACACCGGAACTATCACTAAGGAAGGAACCGGTGCTGTAGCTGAGTGCACTAACAAGAAGATCGAAGGTAAGACACACCTTGAAGCAACCAAGTCGATCAATAACTGGGGCAAGGCTAAGTCCTTCACATTCGAACTGACTGCCGGAACCAACAATGCCGGTGTTGATACTCCGATGCCTTCAGATGCTGAGGACGGCGTAGCTCAGAAGACTGTAAACAAAGGCGACACAAGCCTCACAGCTGTATTCGGAGATATGGTCTTCGAAAAGGCCGGCGTTTATAATTACACTATTAAGGAGTGCGAGCCGGATGGCGGCTTCGATGAGGGAACTACAAACAAGAAGGATGGAGTCACTTATGATATTGATCATCATGATGTTGTAGTGACAGTCACTGACGAAGATGGAGACGGTGAGTTTGAGTTTGACATCAAGTATGACGAATCTGGTTCACTGGTGATCACCAACACATATGCTGCTGAAGGTGAAGCAGTGATCGTGGCAAACAAGGTCTTCAGCAATTGGGGAGCCAAGGAATCGTTCAATTTCACTCTCACACCTGTAGACGGCGCTCCGATGCCTAAGGTAAATGGAGTTGAAGCTGCTGAAGTGACAAAGGCGGCAACCGAGACTGCTTCAGCTAACTTCGGCACTATAAAATACGAAGAAGCGGATACCTATGAATATGAGATCCGCGAGGAAGTTCCTGACACTGCAAAGAATAAGGATGGTGTCACATGGGCTCAGGCGACTGATGAACAGAAAGAGGCAGGCGGCTTTGTCGATAAGGGCATCACATATGACGGAAAGACTCATACAGTTGTCGTCAAAGTCGAAGATAAGAATCACGACGGCAAATTGACCACAGAGGTCAAGTATGATGGCGAAGTTACCAATGCGGCAACTATCACCAACGAATACGATGCTAATGGCGAGATCGATCTCAAGGCACAGAAGGCGATCCAGGGCAGAACATTCCAGGAGGGCGATGAATGGACATTCACAGTCTCCGGACCGGAAGGCGCTGAGATCCCGATGCCTGAGCATACATCAGTTACGGTTCGTCCTAAGTCAGGAGAACTGATAGCAGTCGACTTCGGTAAGATCGAATACAAGCTCAAGGATGCAGGAACTGCAGAAGAACCAAAGGAATACACTTATACGATCACTGAGAGCGGTGAGATCGACGGTGTCAAGAATGATACTGAAAAAACTGTAGTAGTAACTGTTATTGACAATGGGGACGGCACACTCAATATTACTAAGGATCCTGCCGACGAGGATGGCCCAACATTCACTAACAAATACACATCTAAGGGCGAGACCGAACTTGAAGCAACCAAGGACTTTGATGATTGGGGTGCTAAGGGATCATTCGACTTCACTCTTACACCTGTCGGCAATTCACCGATGCCTAAGGTGGGCGGAGTTGAGGCTGCCTCAGTCACTAAGCCTGCAACTCAGAATGTACCGGCTAATTTCGGTGAGATAGAGTACACTGCTGAAGATACATATGAATACATCATCAAAGAAGAAGTTCCTAATGGTGTTGATGCGCAGCATCCTACTAAGGACGGCATCACATATGACACAACAGAACATCATGTGTTTGTAGCAGTGACAGAGCATGACCCTAAGGATGGTAAGCTCGAGGTTGTGGTCACCTATGATCCTGAAGGAGATACTCAGGTCATTTCAAACAGATACAGTGCAAAAGGAACTGCCGATCTCGAGGTCACTAAGGCAATCGAGTACTGGGGCGGCGCTGAGTCCTTCGGATTCACACTGACCGCAGGCGATAATAACGCCGGAGATGGTGTCGAGACACCGATGCCTAAGGTCGATGGCACAGTCGATCCGACAGCAGAGGCAACCAAGGCTGATCCTGTGGCTAAATTCGGAACTATCACATATGTCAAGCCTGGTGTATACAATTACACCCTCACAGAGGATATTCCGGATGACGCTGAGAATGCAGACAAAGTTAAATGGGTAGATGCGACAGATGATGAAAAGGCAGCCGGAGGCTTTGTCAAGGACGGAATCACATATGACTCCGCTGAGCATACTGTGACTGTAACTGTTACAGAGAATGATCCTAAGAACGGCAAGCTTAATACCGCTGTAAAATATGATGGCGAGACTGATCTCTCCATTACTAATACATACGATGCGGAAGGCTCTACTACCATCGATGGCATCAAGCACATGGAGAATCGTGACTTCCAGCAGGGCGATGAGTTCACATTCACTATCGCAGCTGTTGATAACGCTCCGCTGAGAGTTGATGATACTTCAGTTACGATCACGCCGACATCAGGCAATGATCAGACCTTCTCATTCGGAGATATCAGTTACACACTTGATGACCTCAAGGGCGAAGACGGCAAGTATCTTGAAGAGAAGAGCTTCACATACACCATAACTGAGGAATGCTCTGATAGTAACATTACGGTTCCTGATCCGGAAACTGTAGTAGTAACGGTCAAGGACAATAAGGACGGAACTCTCGATGTCACTGCTGAGTACAGCTTCAAAGATGGTAAGTTTGTAAACAAATACGATGCCAGCGGTGAATTGGACATCGAAGTTACCAAAGAAATCGAAAACAGAGATTTCCAGGAAGGCGATGAATGGACATTCACTCTGTCGGCTGAGGAAGCTGACGCTCCGCTTCCGCCGGCTGAAGAAAGAAGCAAAACAATTACTCCAGTGAATGGAAATCTTGCGACAGTCGAATTCCCTACGATCGAATTCACACTTGCTCACGACAAGGATAAGACATATCACTACAAGGTCACTGAGACCGGAACGGTTCAGGGTGTCGAGAATGACCCTGTTGATGCCAAGACAATAACTGTTGAGATAAGTGATAACGGAACAGGAGAGCTCCAGATCGATAAGACCATCGATGGTGATCAGATCAAATTCGTCAACACCTACGATGCATCCGGATCTAAAAAGATCGAAGGCGTCAAGACGATGGAGAACAGAGACTTCCAGGAAGGTGATGAGTGGTCATTCGAAGTCGTGGCAATCGGAGAGAATGCAGACACAGCTCCGCTGCCTAAGAATAACCCGGTTACCATAACACCGGAAGAAGGTCAGACTGCAGATCTCGACTTCGGAGATATCGGATTTGATCTCAGTGATGTTGGTAAGACATACCACTACGAAGTCATCGAGACAGGTGAGATCGATGGTGTCAAGAATGATACTAAGGTACACAAATTCGATATTACCGTTGCGGATAAGCCTGCCGGACAGAAGGACGGCAAACTGATCGTTACTAAGACAGATATCGGGGAAGGCCTCGAGTTCACGAACACGTATGATGCTAAGGGCGAAGCAGAGATAGGCTTCACCAAGAAACTCTCAACAGGCGATAAGCCGGTTGCAGGCAAGTATACATTCGAGCTCCGTGATAAGGATGACGTTAAGATCGACGAAGCATCCAATGATGCTGACGGCAAGGTCAAATTCGCTAAGCTCACTTACGGACTTGATGATGCGGGCGAAACCTTCGAATACAAGATCGTCGAGACCAGCCCTGCCGGACCTGGTTGGACTAACGCTGAGCCGATCGATATAACAGTCACTGTTGACGAGGATGAGGATGACGGCAAGGTCGACGGAGTACTCGGAACAACAGTTGCACCGGATATCGAAACTGCTGAGATGGTCAACAATTACCGTGCAACGGGCAAAGCTGAACTCTTCGCGATCAAGGATCTCACAGGAAGAGATCTCGAGAGAGAGCAGTTCGAGTTCAAGCTCGAGAAGCAGAAAGCAGACGGTACATATGAAGAGATTCAGACTGTAAAGAACGGCAACAAGGCCGATACGGCCAAGGCTGTATTCGACCAGATCGAATTCGAGTATGATCCTGCTAAGAAGATCGATGAGACAGGCGAGCATGTATACCGTATCAGCGAGATCGTTCCGGATGACGCTGAGAATGCTGATGGCGTAACATGGGCTAATGCAAATGATTCGCAGAAGTCAGCTGGAGGCTTTGTCAAAGACGGAATCACTTACGACAGCACTGCTCAAACTATCACACTCACTGTTACTGATAACGAAGAGGGCAAACTCATAGTTACATATGACGGCGCAGAAGAATTCGGAGGAGCTGTATTCGAAAATGCTTACGATGCTAAGGGCTTGATCACACTTGAAGGTACTAAGAGCTTCAAGTACGGTGACTTCGGCGGTGCGGAATTCACATTCAGCATCTACAAGAAGGCCGAGTTCGATGAAGCCGGAGCTCGTGAGGACAGGAGCAATGCTTCAGGACTCACACCGGTCGCAACTGCTTCGACAGCATATGCAGAGATCGATGAGGACGGCGTAGCACACTTCACATTCGATGATATCGAATACACTCTGGATCAGCTCAAGCTGGACGGCGGAGTGAAGGACGAGGATGGCAACTACTCTAAGAGCTACGAATATGTAGTAGTCGAGGATATACCTGAAACCGCTAAGCCTAAGACGATCGACGGAAAGGATGTCTTCTACGATAAGGAAGCAGACATTCAGTACGATGGTAAGATCATCGACTTCACAGTAGACGTCAAGGATGACGGCAAGGGTGAACTTAAGACAACTAAGTCCGATGAAGAAGTCACATTCGACTTCGAGAATGAGAAGAGGTACACCAACCTCTACCTCACAAAGCACATCGACAAGCTGATCGGTGAGGATACTGCAGAAGAATACGTCAACGCTACGATCGTATTCAGACTCACATATCACGATCCGGTCATCAACGATGATGTAACAAGAGATGTCAGTGTAATGTTCGATAAGAAGAGTGTCACCGCTAAGACGGTGGAGGTGGAGAAGATACCAATCGGAACCACCGTGACGGTTTCCGAGGTTTACACAAGTAACTACGGAAAACTCGATCCGACTAAGGTCACGATGACTGAGGTCGAGCAGGGTGTACCGTTCTATGAGGTGGAACTCAAGAACACTAACACTAACAGACGTACAGGAGGCGGAGCTATCAACCACGTTGCTCCGGGCGAAGAAGATAACTACACTATCATAGACAGGGTTACCGAAGCTTCGCAGATGGACCAGAGACCTAGCTAAAGATTGACAGGAGGGAAAGAGAATGAAAAAGAATATAATTCTGGGATTATTCGTAACAGTGCTCTGCCTGTCAGTCAGTGTCGGAGCAGCTCTGGCATACTTCAGCGATTATGAGGAGGCGTCGGGAGGCGCCGTCCTCACCCTGGGTGGTCAGACACGTCTGTACGAAGGAAACGATAATACTAAGAAGGAAATCAGGATCGAGAATACCGGTGAGACTGATATGATCACCAGAGTGGCTATTTTCGGACAAGAGGAGTACATGAAGCCGATCACATTCGAGAAAGCTAGTGACTGGGAGAAGATCGGTGACTTCTACTACTACACTAAAGTCCTGAAGCCGGGTGAAACAACCAGCCAGATCACAGCAGAAATGAGCTTTGACTGGAAGACTGATGATCCGGACAAGAAGCCTGATTACCAGTTCGATATCACGGTAGTACATGAGAGTACTCAGGCTGTATATGACGGCAAGCAGCTGGCAAAGCCTAAAGGCTGGGACTATGTTCCAACTGTATCTGAATAGCGAAAGGAGGGGATGAGATGAAATTCGGAAAGACACCAGTTTCAAAGAGGACACTTGCCCTCCTGGCAGCTACAGCGCTGCTCTTCGGCTCAGGCGGATACCTGGGGACCAAAGCAGAGCTGGAATACTTCAGCGAAGACGCGGTCGCTGGCTTTGAGCTCGAACACCTTCACATCCACCTGATGGAGAACGGTAAGGACGTGTGCAAAGGCGAGAATGACATCTTCACTGTTCACAGGAGCAATGATGAAGTGTCAGATACAGACACCAAGAACGAGAAGTACAAGGGCAACCTGGTAGAGTATCTGGGATACAAGAATGACACGCACTACGGTGATGAACCGGCATATACGCTTGGTGAACCGGGCAAAGTCGAGCCTGGCCGCACATACGATGAGAGGATCGGAGCCAAGAACGGCGAAGATGTCGATGAGTATGTAAGGCTGACAGTCAGAAAGTACTGGGTCAATGATGAAGGCGAGAAGGATACTACTCTGAGTCCTGATCTGATCAAACTCGAGTACAACGGCAAAGCATACAACAGTGGAGCGTGGACACGCAATCCAAGTGAGAGCACTACCGAATCAGAAACTTACTATCTGAAGAACGTGCTGCCTAAGAATGCGACATCTGCTTTGCTCTTCAATACTCTTACGATCGACAAGAGCGTTGCTGATGCTAAGAACATGACCAGACATGAAGAAACGGGAGATGACGGCGTAATAATCTATACTTACGAGTATGATTACAATGGCTACTCATTCTTCATCGAGGCCGATGTTCAGGCGCTGCAGACACACAACGTCAATGATGCTATCAAGAGCCTGTGGGGCGTTTCAAACGTCCATGCCGGCGGCGGACACATGTCGGTAGGCTAGGGAGGTGAGAGAGATGAGAAAAATACATTTATCAATGATCCTTACCCTGGCAGTGCTGATGGTGATGAGCCTTGCGATCAGCGTAAGCGCTGAGAGCTATAAGGCTGAAGGACACTGCTACTTCAACGAAGCGGGCAACGACATCGTCTGCGACTTTGACGCCGACACTCTTGTCAAGAACATGAGTGAGCTCGAGCCTGGCGACGACTTCACGTTCAGAGTAGAGTTCAGCAGCAGGTATAAAGACAAAACGCACTGGTACATGCGCAACGAGGTCCTGAAGACTCTCGAAGAGGAGTATGACAGAGCGAACAACGGCGGATATACTTACAAACTGACTCATATCCCGCCTGCAGGCTCCGGAAAGAGCAAACAGGTACTGTTCAGCAACGAAGAGGTCGGTGGTGAATACAAGATGCCGGCTGATGATCCTACAGACGGCGAAGGTCTGCATCAGGCGACCAACGCGACTGAGGAGTGGTTCTACATCGAGGATCTGACCAAGGGACAGAAGGCTTACACTGAGCTGTATGTCAAGTTCGACGGCGAATCCGAGGTAAACGACTACATGGATACAGCAGGAAAGCTCATGGTCGCTTATGCTGTTGAGAAGGACACAGTAAAGCCGGGCAGAAAAGTCAAGACAGGCGATGATACTGATCTTCTGACACCTGTACTGACTATGATAGCAGCTCTGCTCCTGCTCATCCTGACATTCATCAGCTTCAGGAAGGATAGGAAGAATGCAGCTAAGGCTGAAATGGCTGGTGCAGCTGCAGCTTCAGGCGACACTTCTCTGAGCGGAAAGGAGCGTGAGTGATATGACAGAACGTTCCAATAAGAAAAACCGCATACTGGCTATCATGGTGACATTCACTTTGGCACTCGTGATGATGCTGATGAGCGTTGGCAGCGTATTCGCTGCAGATAACGTTGACGCAGACGGAAACAAAAAGGCGGAGAAGAGTAAGTATGATTACATCATAAAGATCTACTCCGGCGCGCAGGGCAAGTTCTCAAACGGCAAAGTAAAGACGATCAAAGCTAAATACGGCGATTCTGTCACTTTGTCGACTGACGACCTCAAGGTTACTAACAGTGAGTATTATCTGAGAGGTATCCGTCAGACAGGACACGACAATGATGAGATCATCAACAGCAGGACCATCACTGTCACAGGTGATATGTCCTACGAGGCTGCATACGGCATCAAGGGCGGCATGGTCGGTTATACGATCAGCTACGTAGATACCAACGGCAAGACTCTCCATCCGTCAGATCATTACTACGGAATGGTCGGCGACAAACCTGTCGTTTCCTATAAGTATGTCGACGGATATCAGCCGAACGCGTACAACGCCAAGAAGACTCTGAGTTCTGATGAATCGAAGAATGTGATCACATTCACATATGCTAAGAACACCGGAACAACGGCTCAGAACCAGAACAACAACAATAATAACAATAACAACAATCAGAACAACGCGAATGCTAATGCCAATGCTAATGCGAATGGCAACAATGCTGCCGGAGCGAACGGAGACGGCACTGTCGATGCCGGCGCTGATGCAGGTGATAACGGACCTGAAGACATCGTTGACCTCGATACACCGCTCGCAGACGGCTCAGGCGACAGCACAGATATAGCTGACAGCGACACACCGGAAGCCGGCGTGAGCAAGCCTCTGATGATCGGAGCAGGCGCAGCTATAGTTGCAGCAATAGCCGCAGCAGCAGTATTCATGAGACGCCGCAGAGAAGGCGAAGGCGAAGAATAGCAGAAACTGTTTTACTCTTGAACGAGCAAAGTACAATCTGCTGATAGCGTAAGATAACCGACTTTCCCGACAACGGAGAGTCGGTTTTCGATTTGTGCAAAATATGCTTTGCTATATATGCGATCAGGTGATACAGTTAAGAGGAATCGTATTGATGCAAGTGGTAAACCATAAGTGCAATCAACAGGATTTCATTTGAAATAAATTGAAAACAATACGAGTGAGGCACAGAAATCCTTATGATTTAGTAGGTGCTAAACTTGATATTTGATCCGCGGAAATACTAGTGCTTAAAGTGGTAAACTACACGTGTGATCTACGGAATGATTAGGTACAGAAATCATTGAGTCATTGATAATGATCAAATGGCCCGGGGGAGGAAACAATAAATGAGAAAAACCAAGATAGTATGCACAATGGGACCGAGAGAGTCCGATGACAATATCCTGAAAGAACTTGTCAAAGAGATGGACGTAGCGAGATTCAACTTCTCGCATGGAACTCATGAGAGCCATCTCGAGATGCTGCAGAGAGTCCGTGCTGCAGCAGATGAAGCAGGGCGTCCTATAGCTATGCTGCTCGATACCAAAGGCCCGGAGATCAGAACAGGACTCCTCGAAGGTCATCAGCCGGTCAAGCTGGTCAAAGACAGCATCGTCCTGATATCACCGATGGCTCCTGCCGTAGAAAGCGGAAATGGAGCAGGCAACGGAGCAGGCAACGGAAACGGAACATCGGGGCAGCAGGGGAACGCGGAGCATCTCTTTGTCACTTACGAGAACATAGCCAATGACCTTTCAGTCGGCGACACAGTGCTGATGGACGACGGTGTCATTGAGATGAAAGTCACCGAGATCGAAGGACAGGAGATAAAGTGCAAGGTCTCTGTCGGCGGCATGCTGGGCGAGCGCAAAGGCGTGAATCTCCCGGGCATCAACGTAGGCCTGCCGGATCTGACGGATAAAGACTACGAGGATATCACCTTTGGCCTGGCCAATGGCTTTGACTATATCGCAGCTTCGTTCATCAGGAACGCCGAAGCGGTAAATAAAATAAGATCTCTGGTGGAAGAAGCCGGAGCCAGCACTAAGATCATCGCCAAAATCGAATCGGGCGAAGGGATCGAAAACCTGAAAGAGATCATCGATGCGGCAGACGGCATCATGGTAGCGCGCGGAGACCTGGGCGTTGAAGTCGAGGCAAGACGAATCCCTCAGCTGCAGCGCGAGATGATCGCTATGTGCAACGAGAAGGGTAAGATCGTCATCACTGCTACGCAGATGCTGGATTCAATGATGCGCAGCCCGAGGCCGACACGTGCCGAAGTCACTGACGTAGCTAACGCCGTTTATGAGGGCTCTGACGCAGTCATGCTGTCCGGAGAAACGGCAAGCGGAGAGTATCCTGTGGAGGCCCTTAAGATGATGGCTTCTATAGCGGAATATACAGAGCAGTTCGTAAAGGACAAATTTGCCGATTTGCGCGGTCGTTACGGCGAGAAGGCATCTATATCCAATACGACCTGTATCGCGGCTGTAGCGGCGGCTGAGGAGCTTGATGCTAAGGCTATACTCGCGCCGACCACTTCCGGCTCGACTGCGCTTGAGGTATCCAAGTGCCGCCCTGATTCAGACATTTATGCTTTCTCACCGGATCCGACAGCCGTCAGACAGATGATGCTCTTCTGGGGCGTCAGACCGACACTCGCAGAACGCGCACATTCGACAGATGAACTGCTCGAAGACTGCCTGGAGCTAATGAGCGAAAAAGGCATCGCCGAAGAAGGCGACATCTACGTGTTCATCGCCGGCGTAGTATCCGGAAGACACGGATACCAGAGATCCGAGACCAACACCATGAGAATCATCAGGATGTAATATCAAAGATCAACACATGCGGATCATCAGGATGTGAGAATATAATTCAGCAGCGCCTTAACCGGCGCTGCGCTATTTTTTTGCGTTTAATAGACGGTCAGAATTGGTGCGCTGAAGCCGCTTTCATTGGAGTAGCACCAATCTGGACCAATATATAGCTGAGGGATTGGTGCGCAAGAGAAGGATATCAATATATTAGCACCAACTCGCTAAACATTACAGGCAAGGGAGTTGGTGCGTGTAATAATGCTCGCGTTAATATATCACCAACTCAGTGGAAATGCGAGCAGGGGAGTTGGTGCGAATAGCGAGAATCAATATAAACGATCACCAATTCTATTAGATGAATCAGAGTAATGGATCGATATATAGCACACGAATTGGTGATTCGAAGATCGTGCTGCTCGAATTAGCACCAATCCAGACTTGGAAATAGCAGAGGGATTAGTGCACAAGACACAGATGCAATTCAATCAGCACCAACTCTCTATACAATGCAGGCAAGGGAGTTGGTGCGCCAAGCCATTGCTATAATCGATACAGCACCAACTCCGCCCGGAGGAACAACACGCGAGTTGGTGCGTGATCTGAGGCTCAGATATGTTTTTCTGTGTGCTTTATTCAGGTCGTGTGTTTTCTGTCGGATAGCGTGAAATCGTGGTTTGCGATGATTTGGTCAAACTCGTTATCATTTTGGCATAGATGATCAGAAGATGATCAGGTGCTTCAGTTTATATAGAATTAGAAGGATTAGTGTTGTGAAAGATAAAGTTGTTGAAACTGTCCGGAATAATATGGAGACGCTCAGAGGTATCAGAGATTTACAGAAGTCGAGATATCGCGAATTAAAGCGCTTTGCTGGAATGCAACTGCATCCTGGCAACTGTGTGAATAATGTCACCTATTACTGTGTTAGGAATAATAGTAAGGCTCCATTTAGGTATGCTGGCAACGATAATAATAATATTGTTAAATCGATCAAGGAGGCGCGTTTTCTTGCTCTTTCTCTCCAGATTATTGAGGAGAATATTGAATTAGCTGAGAATTTTATCAAAGGGTACAAAGATCCGTCTTTTGAAGCAATCAGTAAAATGCTTCCGAAGTCGTACAGAATGAGAGTCATTAGCGGCTTTAACCCGGTTAAGACTGCGCGTGAATGGAAGGAGAAAGCGGAAGCTCATAAGAGCTTGTTTCCAATCATACATCCAGAGAATTTGACGCAGCCGACTATCGACGGAAAGTATGTCAGGTCAAAGTCTGAGGCAATGATATATAACCATTTGACTGAAGCTGGATATACATTCGTCTATGAGTTGCCAATACAGACGAGAGATCGGGTATTCTATCCGGATTTTACGATTCTTTCAGAAATCGATTATGAGACTGTTATTTTGATTGAGCATCAAGGGATGTTGAGCAACCCAATTTACAGAGAAAATGCAGAAATCAGAGAATTCGATTATTGGAAGAAAGGATATCTTCCGGGGAGAGAGGTATACTTCACATACGATGACGTCAATGGAAGATTAGATATGGGGCCGATTGATGACATACTCCGAATGAGAGTGCGTCCGGTAAGAGCGGGCAATTGAATAAGCAATACAGCGCATGAATTGGTGAACAGAAGCTCGTGCTGCTCGAATGAGCACCAATGCTTTCAGGAAATTCAGAGCTGTAGATCAATATGCGGCGCACGAATTGGTGATCCGAAGCTCGTTCTGCTTTGATTAGCACCAATCATGACTCGGATATAGCAGAGGGATTGGTGCGCAAGAGACAGATGCCATTAAATCAGCACCAACTCGCTATACAATGCAGGCAGGGGAGTTGGTGCGCGGAATAATGCTTGCATTTATATATCACCAACTCGGTGGAAATGCGAACAGGAGAGTTGGTGCGAATAGCGAGAATCTTTATTATCAATCACCAATTCTGATAGAGGAATCAGAGTAATGGAACAATATACGGCGTACGAATTGGTGACAAGTGGATCGTGCTTGTAGAATGATCACCAATTCTGTTACTCCGAATGAGAGTGAACCGGTAAGAGCAAGTAAATGAAGCATGCCGTAGAAAAAGATAAACGAGGAATAAAGCACAACTCACGCCCGACATCGCGCTCTTGCATACAACTTCTGCCCAAAAAATCTCATTTCGAAAACGTTTGCGACTCAATATGTATAAATTATTCCGCGATATTTGTACTATTCTCATGCTATACTATTCTTAACAATTTGTAAGAAAACGCAGGGCGCCGTCAGATTTGGAAGTATCCAATCTAACGCTTATCTGCGCCTGCTGTTTTCTGTTCCTGTTGTTTATGAAAGGTGAGGACAAGTCTATGAAGAAAGCAAGGTATTTACTTTCGCTGCTGCTCACGCTGGCTATGATCGTTACGTTCATGCCATTGACGCCTGTTGAAGCGGCAGCAGATTCTCGTGTGCCTGTATCACTGGAGTACTACAGCCCGGAGCCGTTGACCGGTGAGGTAGGAACTAGTGGTTTCGATTATTATATCGAAGGCTCGGAGTTTACTGTTACATATTCAAATGAAGAGGTTGAAGTATACAAATTCGTTGACACTGATTCTGAAGAAGACGAATATGTGGATGATACTGATTCTGACGAAGATGAATATGAAGATGAAGAAGATGTTGAGTAATATAGAGGATTCTATCTGGACGGGGATACAAGCAATGAAGAGTGTGAAGAATTCGGCACAGTATGCCCGAATGGCATTCTTCTCCCTGGGGAAAATCAGTGTATGCTTTCATTCTGGTCTGAAGCTTCTGCAGGTGATGATGAAGAAGATGACGGTGACGGGACTACGGTGTACTGTGATGTCACAGTAATCGGAGAGTCGGATCCTGATGTTGAGTCCGTAACATATGTTCAGTCAAGCAATGTCACTGCAAGGTATGATCTGGACGAGCAGGGGTTTAGATATACGGGTGACGATGATGAAGAATACAAGCCTTTTGCAGGTGATCAGATCATTATAGCGTACAAGGAAAGTGATGAGCATCCGGATGGCGGTCAGGAAACATATACCTGCGAGTTCAATGAGGATGAAGAACGTTATTGCTTTATATATGAGTACACTAATACATATGAAGAAGATGGTGAAGAGTACGAGGAGTCAGATTATAGGACGATATATCCGTCGTTTGTAGATGACCAGAGCGAGGACAATCGTTGGGAGCCGAATACAGAGTACAATGTAGACATCTATGTCAAAGGCCACAAGGCTGCAAACGGAGTTAACGTCAAAACAGAGGATATCGCTTTCGCTAAGTCTCTCGAGTATTCCGGAAAGGAATTTACTGTCCGCGAAGGAGATGAGCTGAACTGGCTCGAGGCATACGATGAAGTCGGCAATGTTTTTTCCGTTGTGTATACAGATGGATCACGGGAAAACTATAAATCTGTAAGTTATAAATATGATGGGGATACCCAAGTCGGATACTTCCTTAATGGAAAAGTAACCTACGATTCTGAGGAAGGCTATCCTGAAGATGTGTGGTTTGAAAGAACTTATTATGATGAGGAAGGCAATGAACTCGATGAGGATAGTACCATAGAAGGAGATAAGTCCTACTTCGTAGTGTTTACTTACCATGAGGCACTTGGTGGCCCTGTATCAACAGATAAGATTCCTCTCAAGGTAAAGATGAGCCCGACCAAAGCTGTCTTTACTACTGCCGATGGCAAGCCGCTCGAAGGTTACCTCGGACAGACAGAAGCCGCTTATCAGTCGGTATGCAAGGTCGGCAACAAGATAGATGTCTACTATTCTGATGGTTCGCTGTACGGAACATACAAATGCGTTGAGATTGAAGACGGCTGGAACGCATTCCATCTTGATGGAAATAAGAAGAAAGAAGAAATCTGGCCTAACTTCTCAGGAAAACCTCTTGTCAAGGGAGATAATACACTGAACCTTACGGTGTATGTTGAAGAGGATGATTACGGCTATGAGGTAAAGGGAACTGTCGATGTCGTAGCCAGCAGATATGATGTAGTATTAAAATTGAAACCGACAACTTCAGTTTATACAGGCAAGGTTATCAAGCCTAAGTGCACTGTATATATCTGGGATGGTAAAAAAACCGGGGCAGTGGTCCCTGCATCAGAATACAAGATCATGATGCCTAAGGCCAAAGCGATAGGGTGGTATGGCGTCTCAGCCGTTATGAAAGACACTACCAAGTATGCCGATGAAGCATGGTCAGATTTCTGTATCATCCCTAAGGCTGCAACTATCAAGAAAGTGACTTCGCCTAAGAAGAAACAGATGAAGGTCACTTGGAAGAAAGCTACGTCAAAAGAAAAGAAGACCATCGACGGCTTTATCATCCAGTACAGCACAAGCAAGAAGTTCAACAAGGGCGTTAAGACGGTCAAGGTCGGAAAGAAAGCTTCGTCCAAAGTGATCAAGAAGCTCAAATCCAAGAAGACCTATTATGTAAGGGTCTACACTTACAAGAATGTCAAATACACCGGCCAGATCTGGTCAAAGCCAAGCAAAGTCAAGAAGATCAAGATCAAATAGCTTTGGATATCAAGATCAGATATAGCTTTTGATAAAATGGTCTGTATTGACCGGATCGTCAAGGACGGGACTGAAGTAAATCCTTGTACCTTGAGCGAATAGTCAAATCATTATTGAATTAGTATTGATCAGTAAAAACGGGATCGGCAGCAAATGCCGGTCCCGTTCGAGTATGGAATAGAAATGAGACCGGCAGCAAATGCCGATCCCGTTCGAGTAAGGAATAAAACTGGGATCGGCAACAGTGCCGATCCCATTCGAGTACGGAATAGAAATGAGACCGGCAGCAATGCCGGTCCCGATTATTTAGTTATCGTCTTCGAACAGTCTGGTCGAGAAGTATCTCTCGGCGGTATCCGGGAGAACGGTGACTACTGTTTTGCCCTGGCCCAGCTTCTCGGCGAGCATCAGGGCGGCGACTACATTGGTGCCGGAGGAGATACCACAGAGGATGCCTTCCTCGCGTGCCAGGCGCTTTGCCATCTCGAGAGCATTCTCATCAGGGACGATGCAGGTGTTGTCGTAGATCTCAGTGTTCAGGATCTCAGGGATTATCCCGTCACCGATGCCCATCTGCAGGTGAGTGCCGATGCTGCCGCCCGCAAGAATAGCTGCGTCTTCAGGCTCGACAGCCCATATCTCGATATCCGGATTGTGTTCTTTCAGCACCTCGCCGATGCCGGTAAGGGTGCCGCCCGTGCCTATGCCCGAGCAGAAGCCGTGGATAGGACCGTCTACCTGTTCCAGGATCTCCTGAGCGGTGAATTTCTTCTGAGCCAGAAGATTGTTGACATTGGAGAACTGCTGAGGAACGAAGACATTAGGATCTTCTCTTTGCATGCGAAGCGCTGTTTCGAGACATTCCTCGATGCATTTTCCTATATCGCCTGCGTCGTGGATCAGACGGACTTCAGCGCCATAGTGGCGGACGAGCTTGCGTCGTTCTTCACTTACAGAGTCCGGCATGATGATGATCGTACGGTAGCCTCTGACAGCTCCGACAAGAGCGAGCCCAATGCCCTGATTGCCGCTGGTAGGCTCGACTATGATAGTGTCTTTGTTGATCTGGCCGGCGCGCTCTGCTTCGTAGATCATGTTGTATGCGGTACGGGTTTTGATCGAACCTCCAACATTGAGACCTTCAAACTTGACGTAGATGTCGGCATATCCTTCTTTGACTATGTGATTGAGGCGGATCATCGGAGTGTGACCCAGAGCCTCGAGAATGTTATTATAAACCATGTGTTGCTTTTCCTTAATAATGAGGCTGCCGCGCTGCAGCCTAACAATACCCTTTCTGAGTTGATAATTGATAGTTTTTCTTATAATACAGAGAGGATTATAGCATTTTTCGTCTGTATACGCCAATATTTCAATAAACTCGCCAATTTGTTACCTATATATTCCTTAAGAAAATCTAAACAGTTCTTAAATGACACTTTTTTGACCACAAGTCATTTGACTTCTATAGGGTTCCGTGGTACTTTTTAATTGTATTATTTTAAAAGGATAAGTACGCTCGAAGTCTTAGAGTTTCAAAGTTTTTAGCAATTTCTTGCAGGACAGATGAGCATGCTTTTTAAGGGACAGGATGACGTTATGAGATCAGACAGATACGCTTCAGAAACGGATAAGGATAACACGCCTGATGGTATGGCTGCTTCTCCGGAAACAGGGAAAGCAGAAGAACAGTTCGAAGCTTCGTCTGAGAAGCCTGTTGAACAGAACACCGGTGCTGAGACCCAGTCTGCAGCTGGCGAGAAGAAGTCCGGCGGCAAGAGGGCAAAGCGCAAGAAGGGCAAAGAGGTCAAACTGACCAAGGATTCAGAGCCTGTTGATCTCAGCAAGCTCAAGAAGAAAGAACTTCTCGAGATCATGCTGAGACAGGGGGAAGAGATAGACAAGCTCCGCGATCAGGTCGCAACTTTGCAGAAGCAGCTTGATGACCGTACCATCAAACAGAGACAGATGGGAACGATGGCCGAAGCAGCTTTGGAACTGACGAACATCTTCGAGGAGGCTGACAAAGCCGTAAAGATCTATCTCGACAACATCAGGAGACGGATAAATGGAGAATAAAGAGCTGAAGAACAACATAGATACAGCTCTTCCTTCTACCGCTGATATACGGACAGCCTACGAGAAGGTCTCATATCTTGACAGACTCAAGGCATCCATCATCAGTACGACTAACGTGCTGATCGTTGTAGCAGCTATCGCGATACTTGTAGCGATGCTGTTCCTGCCGGTCCTCAGGATATACGGACAATCCATGAACTCAACACTGGTCAGCGGCGAACTGGTCGTTTCGCTGAAAGGAGCTAAATTCAAGACCGGAGATGTAATAGCTTTCTATTATAACAACAACATCCTGGTCAAGCGAGTTATAGCTAATTCCGGCGATTGGGTCGACATAGACCTCGACGGTAACGTATATGTCAACCAGCAGCTGATCGATGAGCCGTATCTCACGGAGAAAGCTTTCGGAGAGCCTGACGTATCATTCCCGTATCAGGTACCTGACGAACGAGTCTTCGTACTCGGAGACAACAGATCGGTATCGATAGACTCACGACATACTTCGGTCGGATGCGTCACATCCGAACAGATAGTAGGGAAGATCGTCTTCCGAATATGGCCGCTTACTAAGATAGGGCCAATTCACTGACGGTCAGTGTGATCCGGACGCTGTTATGAACAAAAGCGTCACACTGATCGATGGACATGATAGCAAAAGCGTCATTAAAAGTCAGAAAAAAAGTCAAAATAATAGCAAAACGTCACAAACTGTGACGGTGTGAATGACGGTTTTTCTGCTATCATGTAGACACAACAAAGTTACATCACCGATTCGAAAGAGTCACAAATACAGATGACAACTCAAAGAAACGGATGTAATACCTGCACTGCCGGGGTTACAGGCAGCCGCCGATCATAAGATCCGGCGTGTAGGGAAGCCCTTAACGGGCAAACCAACTATGACCGCAAGGTCAGAAAGCAATCTTAACAAAGACCGCCACGGTCATAGTAGAACAGCCTCAAAAGGGCAAGAAAGGAAGGATATCATGAAGAACTTAAGAAAGGTACTGACGCTGGTACTGGCAATCGTCATGGTACTGGCAATGGGCACACTGTCAGCATTCGCGACAGATAGTCCTGATTACTCAATTACGGTCAACAACGCAAAGGCTGGTGAAACTTATACAGCTTATAAGATGTTTGACTTAAGTGTTAATGACCCATCGAACCCAACCGCATTCCGTTATACAGTTAATTCTGCTTGGGCTGCTTTTGCAGATACTGCTGAATTTAAAGCAATATTTGACGTAGATAACCAGGGATATATCACTACGGATCAGACAGATCAGGCAACATGGAGTGGAACAAGCGATTTCTCAAAATTTGCAGATGCTGCCGCTAAATTTGCTACTCAGCATAACATTCCAGCAGCTGGTTCCGTGACTATCGGAGACGGTGAGACCTCAGGAAAGATTGAATTAAGTGGCGCTGGTTACTACGTTGTTACTTCAACGCTTGGTACTCGTGCAATGGTTGAATCAACTCCATCTGATTCAGCAGTAACAATTAACGAGAAGAACGAAGAGGACACTGTTGATAAGGAAGTTCAGGAAGATAGTACTGGCACTTGGGGAGAGAAAAATGACGCTCAGGTTGGCGACACAGTAAAATTTAAGTCAACTGCAACAATTGCTGCTCGTTCTATCAAAGTTGTAATCCACGATAAGATGGATTCAGGTCTTACACTAAACACAAATAGCATTAAGCTCTATACGGATGAAGCATGCACTCAGGAATACACAGCAGCGACTGTAAAAACTGGTTCAGCTGCAGATTCAGGCGATACCTTTACAATTGAAATTCCGGATGCATTTGCAGCAACCGCAAACGAATCGCAGACTCTCTACATCACATACGATGCAGAAATCAATTCCGCAGCAGTAGTAAAGGATGCCAATGGTGTCGCAATTGTTGATCAGAACAACAAGACTAAGGTGAGTTTCGGTGATGGCACAAGCAGCACTGAAAAAACAACGACTACTACAACACATAAGTTCAGCGTATTTAAGCACGCAAAAGATAGCGAAGATAATCTTGCTGACGCAGTATTCCAGCTCAAGAAGGGTGATGCTGTTGTAAATCTGGTTAAACTCGATGAAATCAACTATCGTGTTGTTGATGACACTGAGACTGGTACAGCTGCTTCCCATGCTAACAATGGAGAAATCGCAACAGTAGCAGCAAATTCAATAGTAAGTGATTTCGTAACAGTAGCATCTAAAGATATAGTAATCTGGGGTGTTGACTCTGATGATGACTATAAGCTTGTTGAGATTCAGGCACCTAAGGGATATAACCTGCTTGAGGAACCAGTTTCTGTAGCTGTTGATGCAGGAAATGGAACACAGATTGATGTTGAGAATAACACAGGAACTGAGCTTCCTAGCACTGGTGGTATCGGTACCACAATCTTCTACATCCTTGGTTCACTCCTCGTAATCGGTGGCGGAATCATGCTGATCTCCCGCAGAAGACTGGAGAAGTAATCACACAGCAGGTGATTAGAAGATAACCGAATAAATCGAATATTCACTAAGAGCCGTGTCCGAGAGGGCACGGCTCTTCGATGGTATTGCGATAATCCGTAAGGGTACGGCTCTTCAATGGTATTGCGACTGGACATGGTGCTTCAGACCATGTCTTGCTGCTTTCAAGGGCAGGAGCCAGAGCACTAGCGTTAACACAAGCATAAACACAAATACGAACACATAAGTTACGTATAACTAGCAAGGGGTATTTACAACATGACACAAAGTGAGATCAGGGAGATCAGAAGAAGGATCGATCCGACGCTTGATAATTTCAAGGATATCTATGGCTGCTATGTGAACGCGGCGGGTGAGATCGTTGCTAAGATGAGGATCCCGATTCTGGATATGGATCAGGAGGAGAAGGAGATGTATGCCGGCCTTCTCAAGAAAGCGATCT
This sequence comes from Clostridiales bacterium, assembly GCA_015058265.1. The sequence continues at coordinate 559 of SVCR01000003.1, read as the reverse complement.
CCGGGACTGTTGAGAAGAATCTCCTCAGCATAGACTTTGAGACATCTGACGTCGGAGTCAGCGATGAGCACAAGCTGCTTATGGCTATCAAGGACAGCAGGGCGGAAGACGAATCCATGAGAGATCTCCTGTATGACCGCATCATACAGAACCTCGACCTTGACAGCATCAGCTATGTGATCCTGCTCGCGGCGGAGACATACGATGTCCCGTCCAAAGCTTCGGCAGGTGATGAATGGTCCGAGGAATCCGAGTCGCAGTTCGACTATTTCATTTGCAGCATCTGTCAAGTCAATGATTCCAAGTCTATCCTGAATTATCAGCAAGGGCTGCAGGAATTCCGTTCCGATTCTACGGGAAGCATGCTTGCGGCACCGCTTCTCGGATTCATGTTCCCGTCGTTCGACGACAGGGAAACAAATATCTACAGCGCTTTGTACTACACGAAGACACCGGCAGACAGCCATGACGATTTCATCAAGGGGATGTTCGGTGTCTCCGATATACCGATGACGACCGTACAGCAGAAGAGCACGTTCAATGAGACTTTGGCGCCGTC
>SVCR01000169.1 GCA_015058265.1 Clostridiales bacterium | reverse complement strand
CCTGACGATTGCAGAGCGACAGCGAAGGCAGAGTCATGGAAAGTCCTATGCGCGGACTGCCCGCGAGACCGAGATAAAACGAAGGGCGAGTGGCAAGCCGCCGAGCCGCTCGAGACTTGTCCTGACGATTGCAGAGCGACAGCGAAGGCAGAGTCATGGAAAGTCCTATGCGCGGACTGCCCGCGAAGGCGAGTGAAGAGAAGGCAGAGTAATCAATAATGCAGAGAATGCAGAAAGATAATCATCGATTATTAAAAGCCGCGTTTTAGAACTAAGAGAAACAGCAGGGCAGATCTATATGATCCGACCCTGCTGTTGCTTAATTGCTGATTATTGGCTGTATCGCCCCGTTATTCCGGAATATTGATCTTAGACTGCTGATCGTTGATTCTCGGCGGCGATCTATTTTGCGTCTGCGACTTTCAGCTGTGCTGTTCCTGTTACCTTGCTTTCAACTGTAGCAGTGACGTAATAGTCACCCGGTTCCATCTCGAACTCCTGAGGATCGGTCCCGCTGAGAGATACATCCAGCGCAGCACCTCCGGCTCCGTTTACAGCATCCTGTATCTCATCCGGATCAGCATTCTCGCCGAGATCCATTGCAGATGCCGGAGTAATACTGACAAGAATAGAGCCGTCTCCTTCAAATGCAGGTTCCATGATAAGCTTCTGTCCCTCGCCGAAAGTGAGAACTCCGGAGGGAGCATAATCGCCTTCAGCGCCGTTTTTAACAGTTACAGTGCAGCTCTTTCCGTCAGAACTCATGTCGAGCCCTAATTCCGACTTGCAGCCGGCGAGCAGAAAAGCCATGCATAATACAGCGATCACAATAGTAATTGCTTTCTTCATGTCTGTTCTCCTTTAGCTATAGAATAATATGCAATTGAATAATACAACAAATGCAAGCAAAAATCCCTATTCCAAAAGTAATATTAAGGAACATATCTCTGTGCTATAATAATCAACAGGAAAACGTGAACTGATAATAAAGAAGGACTATACAGCCAATGAAGATGACAGAGATCCTTGAGAAAGATAAAGAACGTCTCCTTACAGAGCTTTCCGGGGCAGGCACCGCGGAAAAGGCGGTCAAAGTTCTTGAGAATGAGACAGATAAGCTTCTGCTCAGATTCAACGAGCAATGTGACAGCGAAAAAGAGAGAGATTCCGCAGCACATATGATGCAGGCACTCAGGCTCTCGCTTCCTCTTATAGATTCGACCGGAGAGACCAAAGTCTGGGAGAGCGGCGGTAGGGAAGAACAGGTCCGCAAGACGACCATTCCGTTCATACTCCTGACGATCGCAGCTATAGGTCTGTGCGTCTACGGCCTTTTACCTCTGTTCCTGGCCAGTATGAACAGTGTCGCATCCAATGTAAGGACGGAGGTGGTCACCCGAGGCATATTCGTTGTCGCAGGCGTGATCGCGGCATTTTTCGCCGGCTCATTATCCAGAAAAAGCAGTGTCAGAAAAGATGTCAATCATCATGTAGAGATCAAGGTGGATCCGGCAAAGATCTACAGGAGCTACAGGAATGCGCTGCTTTCAGTCGACCAGAGCCTTGAAGAAGTCGCCGCCGCAGAACGATGGAGTAAGAGAGAACAGGCCGGTAACATAGACGGAAGAAAAGCAACGACACCTGAGATAGAACTTTTTGCAGACCTGCTCTCGGCGTATTACAGCGGTGATCCGGAATATGCCCTTGAGAAGATAGGAGATATAAAGTATTATCTGCACAGACAGCAGATAGAGGCCGTTGATTACAGCGAAGAGACCAAGCAATACTTTGATATGATGCCGGGAAACAAGACAGGTACGATCAGACCTGCTCTTGTTGCAGACGGCGGATTGCTGAAGAAAGGTCTGGCGTCATCCGGCAGATAGCAGAGCCGGAGATTTTTTTCGGAGAAGACAGGAGATTCAATGGATCGTTTTTTCGGATTTGACCTGGGAGACGCGGAAAGCGCTATTTCCAGACTTCATAAAGAGGATCAGGTGGTACCGGAGATGCTGAAGGTAGTCGGTGAGGAGAGCTTCATCACTGCATATGCTCAGCTTGCCTCCGGAGAGCTTCTCATAGGTGAGAAGGCCTGTTATGCTGACAAAGCTGTGAAGCGTAAGCTGCGTTTCAAGAGCCGCTTCCTCAGCGACAGGTCGAGCGCGGCAGATGTAAAGAGCTTTGCTGCCGGTGTCCTCGGTGAGCTTTACGGCAGCGGGGATCTTATAAGGAATGAGGATTGCAGTTTTTACATCGGCTGCCCGGCAGGCTGGGACAAGAACACCAGAGAGCATTATCGTGAGATATTTGAATCGGCAGGATATCCGCCTGCGAAGATAATATCGGAGTCGCGTGCGGCTATGGTCAGCGCGTGCCAGTCTAAACATCTCCAGATAGGAGTGGACATACTTTCAAAACCTGTCCTGGTAGTCGATATAGGATCGTCTACTACTGACTTTGCATATATCATGGGCGGCAAGGAAGTCGAGATGCAGACAGCAGGTGAGGTCGTACTCGGCGGAGGTCTTATGGATGAGATCCTCCTTGACGAATCTGTTGCCGCAGCCGGACTCTCGCGCAAGAAGATACAGTCGGTCTTCAGAGAAAGCGAGCCGTGGAGGACATATGCGGAGTTTGCAGCCCGCAGGCTCAAAGAGAAATACTTCTCAGATGAAGAATACTGGAGCAGAAATGAGTGCAGGGAGACCGTAGCCATTCATTATGACAGGCCGGTTAAGCTGACACTCAAGATCAACTCGGCTATAGCTGATAAGCTGATCAACAAGAAGATCGACAAACTCGGCGGACGATCGTTCCGTGATGTATTCATCGCCTCACTTAAGGATGTAAAGAATAATATATCCGGTGAACAGCCTGAGCTGATATTCCTCACCGGAGGAGTGAGCAAGCTGCCTGCGATCAGAGACTGGTGCACATCTGTTTTCACAGATGCCGTCGTTATTTCCGCGGCAGATCCTGAGTTCTCGGTCTCAAAGGGACTGGCATACTGCGGAAGGATAGATGAGGATATAAGAGCTTTTCACGAGGATCTGGATCAGCTGATCAATTCTTCAACTATAGAGGATATCGTCTCCAAGCACATCCCTGAGCTGTATAAGAATGCGGTCGATGCCCTTGTGGATCCTATAGTATCCAAAGTAGCTATGCCTGTGTTCGACAGCTGGAGAGAAGGGGAGATCGAAAGGCTCGCGGATACAGACGGAGAGCTGCAAAGAGATATAGCCGCTTTTCTGAGAGAAGATGAGACAAGAGAACTGCTTGCCGGACCTGTGACAAAATGGCTCAAGCCGGTGATCGAGGAGATCGAGACCTATACAGTACCTATATGCATCAAGCACAGGATACCTTATACTGCTATGAGTCTTAAATCATATCTTTCTGCTTCGGATATAGACATTAAAGTAGATGCCAAGAACATATTCGCTGTAGAAGAGATGACCTTCCTCATAGACTCTATCGTCACCGCGATAGTCGCTATTCTGATCGCTGCGATAGACCTTATACCGTTCATGGCAGGACCGGAGGGCGTGATCATAGGTGTGATGGCATCCATCGTCGTTCTTTTCCTGGGCAAAGAGAAGATGCAGGAGAAGATGCTTACTGCGGATATTCCTAAGATGATGAGGAAGATGATCCCTAAGAACGCTCTGGCGTCGCGCAAGGAAAGCATAAGCGCGGGGATCAAAGAATCGCTGAATGAGAGCCTCAAAGACGGCAAGAATGAAGAGATCAGTGCCCGCATGACAGAAGAGATCTCCGGTCAGATCGAGCATACTCTCGTCAAAATGGCCGAAGTAGTTGAGATCCCGCTTGGGTAATCAGGATCGACACATAGGTAAAACGGTCCGGACTCCCGGATTCCAGCCGGTAGATCGCAATATAACAATAAATATATAAGTGTAAACTCCATACTATGACCCTTGCGGTTGTATACAGAATAGAAAGGAAAGAGGGGGAATGCATCCGATACTGCATTTCAAAACCATTACCAGACACAGAAATCTCGTTTGCAAATACTGCATCAGGATCGGACTGATCAGGCAAGGCCTGATGCACGATCTGAGCAAGTATTCTCCTGTGGAATTCTGGAGAGGCGCGATCTATTATCAGGGGTTCAGGAGCCCTAATGATGCTGAGCGGCGTGAGACGGGGGCATCTCTGGCATGGCTTCATCATAAAGGCAAGAACAAGCATCATTTTGAGTATTGGATCGATTACATCATCAATCCGGACGGGACTGTTGGTTTCGGCGGAAATAAGATGCCTAAGAAATACGTAGCTGAGATGTTCTGCGACAGGGTCGCGGCAAGTAAGATCTACCTCGGTGATAAATACACAGATTCCGCTGCATATGACTATTTTGCACGAGCCAGGAAATGGACGATGATACATCCTGAGACAGGCGCTGAGCTTGAGAAGATGCTCCTGGTCCTCAAGAATGAAGGCGAGGATGCTGCCTTTGAATATGTCCGCAAATGGCTTAAAGAAAAAGATTGAATTACCGGAAACCGGAAAAAGGAATGCCCGCGCTCAGCTGCGCGGGCATTCCTTTTTATCATGTGTGCCGGGCATGGCACAGTTCTAACGGGTGAAAGTCCCGCCACGGGTATTTACCGCCAAGTGTAGCGAACC
>SVCR01000168.1 GCA_015058265.1 Clostridiales bacterium | reverse complement strand
CGCTATGCATTTCATGATGCCTGCATCGTCTGCCGCATTGGCATCGTGGCTCCCGTATACAATTGAGACATTCGTATGATATCTCAACTATTCGAATTCTCTAGTAATCTCTTCCTACGAACTGGCTGTCCGCCTCTCTGCTCCTGACTTTTCCTCCGGAGATGTCATTATTGACTACTTTTGAGTAATACACATCTCCGCGGTAGTCGCTTACAACTGCTGCTGTCAGGTATTTTCCCGATGGGAGCTTCCCTGATCTGATCTCTGTACGTTTGGAGAATCTGATCGTCTTTCCGTTAGCTTTGGTCCTGTCTGAATTGCCGGTACTGTCTCCTACATAATCCACATCATATACCGGAATTATTGAGTCCCCTTCTTTAAGCTCGATGAATGACCTTGTATTGTTGTATGTATTGATAGTAGTATCATCGAAAAGTCCGCTTACTGCCGATGATCGTACACCGCTTATGGTGAACCTCTCTGTATCTCTGTCATATGCGAAAGCAAGATACGCCTCTTTTCCGTTGTGGAGCACGCGTGCGCGGTATTCAACTCCGTCAATGTTGGAAGAAACTACTTCAGTAGCAAGAGGTTCTCCCTCAATACATATCCATGTGCCATCGAATTCGCAGTCCATGCTGCCTTCACCATCAAGGAGAGCAAGTTCATCCCTGCCGTAATTAGTGACAGTCCCCTCTTCCTCATCGTAGCGGCCGGCTTCTATTTCATACTTCTGCATCATACCCTGAAGAGTGGTATCAACAGGGATAGTAAAGCCTGTGTCAGTTATTTCCGGATCCTCTCTCGCGAACTTCTTGAACGGCTTGAGATCGAGCACCGGCATCTTGTTGTCTGTCACAGTCGCAAGGTATTCCTGCATATCGTCATCGAGGCATCCGGTTATCTTGTAGAAATACAGGGCGCTTGTAGCCGGATCGTCACAGATGTCATACACATACTCAAGGCAATACATGAGGCCGCCGTAGCCTATTACAGCGCCCGGTATATAGACTGACATGCCCTGCGAATCACTGAGCGAACCGTTCTCCCTGTGATACATCACCGCCTCTTTGAGCAGATCCCCGGCGCGGCCCGCCTCATCAGGATATGTATCTGCCATCAGATCGAGATAATTCCCAAGATCCAGAGTGTTATACACATTATAGTAAGATGGTACATAGTACGTTGACTTATTGCTGCAGCGTCCGATCTCAGCTATGACACTGCGGTCAGTTGTAGCATCTATGAGCTGCTTTTTCGTCAGATCGCACCATGCTTTATACAGCTCCCCTGCTTTCTTAGCGTCGATCACAGAGAAAGAGACATCATTGGAGATCATCCATCCGGCATGAACGTTTTTAGTCATGTAGTAGTCCATATAGCTGTCAGCGATCGAACGGGCTACCCCGGCAGGACTCATTGCGGGATCTTCGGACATAGCCTTCAGCCATGGAGCATAATTCCATCCATCGCCCGGCTCGGTCTCTGCACTTACTGCATAGTAGGATGCAAAACCATCCAGAGCATGCGTAACTTCAAGAGATGACATGAGGCACGCATCGAATCCTATGATGTCGAACGCGGGGTCCTTGTCACTTGGCTCATAGACATCTTTCAACGCTTTTCTTATATCTTTAAGGCTGAACATGCCGTTGAAGATAGAGTCATTTCCATATCCGAAAGCTCCGCCTCCATGATCCCAGAGTATCAGCATATTGTGATCTGCCGGATATTCCTTTCTGCAGAAATCCAGAAAAGAAGATAAAGTCTTAGGATCGGTCGCGTTCTGCAAAGGCTCATCGTAGACTTCAGTAAACTCTCCTTTGTGGTACAGAAAACGCTGTGTCCTGTTAGGATTCACCATTGTGTTGCTCCATCTGGTGGCGCCTCCTGTCTGGATCACTATGGATATATTGTCTGACCAGACATCTGATGTCATCTCTCCTATGTCTGAAGACGCAAAACCGGGCATTTCAGCTACAACTGTTCCGGATGGATCCGGATCTCCGTCTGAGCTGACCGGCTTTTCAGGATAATAGAGATAAGCCGGTGCTTCCAGACCGTTTTTATCGAGAGCGCTTGTGAAACTCTTCATCTTTTTCTTGCTTTTCGCAAGAGCGGAAGCAGCTTCTTCGGCACGGGCCTCCTCGATCTGCGCTTTGACAAGATAAGAAAGGTCATCTTCTCCCATGTCTTCAAGGTTGGACCCTATAATATACACGCTGATCGTCCATGTATCGTCCTTGCCTACAGGTGCTGCGGCATCTATCCTCTTGGCTCCTTCTTCATCTATCGGAGAAAGTGCATATATCTTTTCCTGGGAAACAGGCTCAGTGTTGCTCGTAACAGTCTTTATGACAGGCTCCAGAAGGGCCATGAAAGCTCCATATCCGAGGGCCGCGACAAGCACCAGTGCGATCAGCGGTTTAAGCAGATACAATCTGAACACGCGAAGCAGCCATGGAGCATCCCTGTAATGTTCCTCCAGCTCATGCCTTCTGTTGAGCTTCTCCTGCTTCCAGCGTATACGCCTTGCTATACGGCGCGATCTGGCTGTAGGATACTTCTCATGGTCTTCCTTCCTTCTCTGCTTTTCCTCTTCTTTGTACTGCTTTTTGCGGGCTTTCGCATCGGCTTCGAGCTTTTTGAGTTCGTCTTTACCCTGTTCATGTCTGGTTTTCCTGACATGCTTTTCTTCGGATGTGTTCTCTGCCCCTGCAGCTGTATCTTCAGAAACCTGAGATGCGTTCATTTCATTATCTTTCTCGTCCATAGTCCCTTCCTTTTTCATTCATAAAAGTTAGAGTTTTTAGTATCAACTGATTTGATGGATCTGTCGGCTCTCCCCTTTTCAGTCTGTATGTCCTTGTTTTTGTTACTGGATCGCGCAGTCTCAATTATCCCCTCATCAACGAGTCCTCTAAGATAATCTCTTGTTCCGGATGTTCCAAGGTCAACATATGATGCGATATCAGAAGTTTTCCCTTCCGGATTGTCTGCCAGATATTCGATAATGCTCATTTTTACTCTCTAACTAATCGTTTCCATATTATCACAATATGGGATTCGTGAATACAAAAAATAGAAGCTCTGAAACTATACCACTAAAACATTGAAAAAAGCAGCAAAGGTATAGTGCCCTCTGCTGCATTTGCTGTACATATTGATCTGGTTGAATGTATTTATCGTTGTTACGATGTAATGCTCTTCATCCTGTGATGTAACTTTTGTTATCGTCTCTTTACAAGAATTTGGTACATCATTCACGTACCGATATTTCCTAATAAACTTCTGTGTACATAACACATTATTTCTAACGGTATATACCGTTAGAAATAAAAGTGCACGTCGCGCAGAAGTCCTGGAACGAAGTTATTTCAACGGTTTGCAGTTGGAATCAGATCTCTTCACAAGTCTCGTTATGAGTTCTGGGGCGAGACTTCGTGGCAGAAATCGGCCAATGAAAAAAGGACTTGAGGAGAGAAAGTACTCTCTCCAAAAGTCCTTGGTTTGTTGGCTAATTTGTGCCTCTGGGACGATAGTGTTTCTTGCCCTTCAGGCTATTTAATGTTGCCTCGTGACAAATATAGCCCATCCTCCATATGGTCTTATTGCAGAACGTTATGCAGCAGTATGCTATCGCTATTGCAGCCAAAAGCTTGATGATAATCATCAAAGCAAAGGTCGTTGTATTGCCCCCTGCTCTTAGTGGCGCATCCAAGAATTCAATAGCAGCGAACACAACTGCGTTGCAAGCTATCCATGTTACATAATTAAGTGGTTTCATCGTTCTAAGCACAACTCCTGATCAAGTGAATCAATGTCTAAATAATCTTAGCACAATTATTGATTGTTTCCAGTCAGGATAGCTCATAATACTTTACGATCGCATCTGAGATGATCTCATAATGATCAAAGGCCAGTTCGCGATTTATACAAATATCACTGATGCTGATTTGCGCAGTCCCGTGTACAATCGACACCTTCGCCCAGCATACTTCTCCGGCATCGTCCCCCGCTACAGGTTTTACCCGGTCATCGCTGACTACAGCCATATATGCTACGGATACAGTCCATCCTCTGGGATCACGCCCCGGCTTACTGTAAACACCTACGAGTTTCATTTGCATGTTGCTGACACCGGTCTCTTCTTCAAGCTCTCTTGCCGCAGTATGCTCGATAGTTTCTCCGCGTTCCGCAAAGCCTCCTGGAAGCGCCCAGTGATCAATGAATGGATGTCCTTTCCTGTTTATCAGGAGAATATCCGGTTCGGCTGAGCCCTGCTTTTCCCGGAATACCAGAATATCTGCGGTCAAAGAAGGTTTCGGATACTTATCCGGATCATATTGTTTGAGAAATTCCTTCTCTGTAAGTCCTTTTGCGTCTAATTTTTCCATTATGCTTTCCTATTATAAACGAGAACCCGGAAGCGACAGTATCCACCGCTTCCGGGCTTTCTGTAAAAATACGGGTTATTAGAAGTCTACTTCTGTGTCATAGTAGCAGCACTTGAGGAGTTTTTCCATTTCTTCCTGGCTTGGCTGCCTTGGGTTGGAACCTGTGCATGCATCAAGAAGGGCATTTGCAGCTATATCCGGAAGTCTTTCCAGGAATACTTCCTCAGGAACAAATCCCTGCTCTGTCGGATAACTATCAGCTCCATAGTTCTT
>SVCR01000002.1 GCA_015058265.1 Clostridiales bacterium | reverse complement strand
AGAGATATCGGCTGACTATATCGATGTCCTGCTGCCTAAGGGGTACGGAGGGATCCGTGCAGAGGCAGAGGCATATATCAAGACTCTCGATGAGACCAATGCTGAGGATAAGAAGAAGATAGACTTCTACAAGTCGATGATCCTCATAGCAGACGGAATGATCACTCTCGGCAGGCGCTATTCGGCCAAAGCGGCAGAGATGGCTGCAGTCGAGAAGGATCCGGCCAGGAAGGCAGAGCTGGAAGAGATATCCCGCGTTTGCGCCGTCGTACCTGAGAATCCGCCGAAGTCATTCAGAGAGGCTGTCCAGTTCGTATGGTTCGTACAGCTGGGCGGTGTCATAGCTGAGAATCCGCTGGCATGGAATCCGGGGAGATTCGATCAGTATATGTATCCGTATTATAAAGCTGACGAGGAGAAGGGTGTTATCGACTATGACTCCGCCCTTGAACTGGTCGAGTGCCTCTGGCTCAAGTACAGCGAGTGGGCATGGACTATTTCCAAGAATACAGCCAGCTTCTTCGCGGGCTATACTAATTTCGAGAATCTGACAGTCGGAGGGACCAAGGTCGACGGATCAGATGCTACCAACACTATTTCGTATATGGCTATCCAGGCGACAAGGGAGTGCATGACCCATCAGCCGACTCTCAGCTGCAGGATACATCCTGACTGCCCGCCTGAATTCCTCGAAGCGGTGACCGAACTCGTATCGACAGGATGCGGCTTCCCGGCTATACACGGAGACAGAACAGGATACCAGATGCTGTCCAACCTCGGCTACAAACCGGAAGATGCGCGCGACTGGAACAACTGCGGCTGTGTTGTCCCTCATTCGAGAAAGACTTTCGAATGGACATCGGCTGCCAGCATCAGCTTCGCGGCGGCACTGGAATTCGCTCTGAACAGAGGCTGCAGCCGTCTGTCCGGAGAGCAGGTAGCTTTGCCTGAGAAGGATCCTAAGACGTTCGCGTCGCTGGATGAGGTCATAGAAGCCTGGAAGAAACAGTTCAGATATCTCGTCAGGCACGGCGTCATCAGCCTGATCACAGCTCAGGAGATACATAAGGAGATAGGCCACAGACCTTATATGTCGGCATGCAATGAATACTGCATGAAGAACGGCCGGGATCTTGTCGATGGAGGAGCTAAGTATAATATCGGGCCGGTCTTCACAGGCGTAGGACTTTCAGTCACGGCAAACTCGCTGGCTGTTATCAAGAAGCTCGTATTTGAGGACGGAACGACCACGATGGCCGAGCTGATCGATGCTATAGACAATAACTGGGAAGGCTATGAGGAGCTCAGAGAGAGGGCGCTCGCCTGCCCTAAATACGGCAATGACATAGATTATGTCGATTCGATCGCCAGAGAACTTGCTGACTTCTTCTACAGCGAGGTGACGCAGTATGACGATCTCTACGGCAATCACTTTGTCACCGCGTTCATGGGCATATCGAATTATCTTCCTACGGGCAAAGTCCTCGGAGCTACTCCGGAGGGAAGACACGCATGCGACCCGATCAACGAAGGAGTTTCGCCATACACAGGCAGCGATACTTCGACCTGCCTTGCGGCGCTCCGCAGCGCGGCTAAGATGAATCACGATATCCACAGTGGCGGGACCCTGCTGAACCTGAGACTCAACCACGATCTCGTTGCGACTAAACGAGGCAGGGCCAATCTCGGAGCAATGCTCCAGAGCTACTTTGCGCTTGGCGGCTTCCACGTTCAATTCAATACTATATCCAACGAGGTCCTGAAGGACGCGCAGGCTAATCCTGACAAATACCGCAGCCTGCTGGTCAGAGTTGCCGGATACAGCGCTCAGTTCACCAATCTCTCCAAAGAAATGCAGGATTCGATCATGGCGAGAAACGCCCATGAGGAGTTCTGATGAAAGGATATATAATGCAGCTGCAGCCGTTCTCGGTCAATGACGGGGATGGTATCAGGACGACGATATTCATGGCCGGATGCCCTCTCAGATGCAAGTGGTGCTCGAATCCGGAAGGATTTACCCCGGAAGAGAAGGTCGGCTGGTATCAGCGCAAATGCATAGGCTGCGGTTCATGCGTATCTGCATGCCCTCAGGGGATAGATATAGATATGAATAAACGCCGCGCGGACTGCATAGCATGCGGAAGATGTGTCGAGGCATGCCCGGAAGGATCAAGAGCCTTCATGGTGACCTACAGGGACGCCGATGATATCATCAGAGAGATCCACAAACACAGGCTGTTCTACGCATACAGCGGAGGGGGCATAACTTTCTCAGGCGGCGAAGCTGCTTCCCAGCCTGAGCTGCTCGACTATCTTTCCGGACAGATCTATGATCTCGGATACAGCATGGATATAGAGAGCTGCGGATACTTTGACTTTGACAGAGTGAGACCGTCGCTTGAGCGTATGGATATGATATTCATGGATCTCAAGATGATGGATCCTGACAGGCATGAGTTCTACACAGGCGTACGCAATGACAGGATACTGGATAACATCCGCAAGCTGGCAGATCTGGACGCGGAGATCGTTATCAGGATACCGGTGATAGGCGGCGTCAATGATGATGAGGACAATATCCGTTCATCCGCGGCCTACGTGCATGACAACGTTCCGCAGGCTGCGATGGAGCTGCTGCCTTATCACAGATACGGAAAGATAAAATATGAGGCTCTCGGGATCTCATATGATCACCCGGAATTCTTCACCCCGTCAAGGGAACAGATGGATCACCTCAGAAGGATCGCGGCGGACCAGGGAGTCCGTATCGCGGATTTCAGATAAATAATAATGGACCGGTTCACAGGATCAGAACAGATCATAGATAAAAAAGGAGAATGGAATCATGAAAGAGATGAAGGACATGAACTTTGAGACCAGATGTGTACACGGAGCATATAAGGCCGGCAGTGCCGAGCCGCAGAACCTCCCGATCATCCAGAGCACGACCTACAGATACTATAACGCGCATGATGTGGCCGAGCTCTTCGATCTGGACAGCCCTAATCCTATGTACGCGAGACTGGGCAGCCCTACAGTAGACAAGCTGGAGCAGAAAATGGCTTTGCTCGAAGGCGGCACAGCCGGCATGGCAACTTCATCCGGACAGGCGGCGACGCTTATTTCCATACTCAATATATGTGAGGCCGGAGATCACGTCCTGAGCGGAACGAATATCTACGGCGGAACACACAACCTGTTCAACGTTACACTTCGCAAGCTGGGGATCGAAGTGGATTTCTTCGATCAGGATATGCCTGTTGAGGATATAGTTGCTCTGTGCAAGCCTAATACTAAGGCTCTGTTCGGTGAGACTCTGGGCAATCCTGCACTCAGCGTGCTCGACCTCGAGAAATTCGCTGAAGCAGCGAGACAGATGAAGGTCCCGTTCATCGTAGACAATACACTTGCTACACCTGCACTTTGCAGACCTATCGAGTATGGCGCTAATATCGTGACTCACTCGACGACTAAGTTCGCAGACGGCCACGGGACCAGCATCGGAGGCTGTGTTATAGAGGGCGGCAACTTTGACTGGTCTGTCAAGGATGATGAAGGAAACCTCAAGTTCCCGAGCATGGCAGCTCCGGATGAGAGCTATCACGGACTCAACTTCTATGAGAAGTTCGGAAAGGCGGCATTCTGCACACGCCTCAAAGCAGTTCTCGTCAGAGACCTCGGCTGCACTATGGCACCGATGAATGCATACCTCACACATCAGGGCCTGCAGACTCTTGATGTCCGCATGGAGCGCCACGTCAAGAACGCTGTCAAGATCGCTGACTTCCTTGCTGACCATCCGATGGTCGACTGGATCATCTATCCGGGACGCAAGGGAGACAAGTATTATGAGATGGCGCAGAAATATCTGCCGAGAGGAGCAGGAGCTGTAATGAGCTTCGGTGTCAAGGGCGGCAGAGAAGCAGGAGAGAAGTTCCTGGAGAATCTTGAGCTCTGCAGTATCGTCGTTCACGTTGGGGATATCCACACCAGTGTACTTCATCCGGCGAGCACGACCCACAGACAGCTCTCTGAAGAGGCTCAGCTTGCGGCCGGTATCGATCCGGGTCTGATCCGGCTGTCAGTAGGACTTGAGAACGCAGATGATATTATCGCCGATCTCGATCAGGCTCTGAACAAAGTGGGATAGTCATTGATCAAGGGAACAACGAGGAAAAGAACATACAGGGCGATCTACCGTCTTCTTGACAGGGTATCACCGGTCCCGTTTGACTGCGGGATGATATGCGGCGCGGCATGCTGCAATGCCGGTGCTGACGAGGAGACAGGGATATATCTGCTCCCGGGAGAGGACAAGATACATGACCGTAAAGACGGATGGCTGTCGTGGTCTGTGCAGGATACGGAGGAATACGATTTCCCCGAATCGTGGCATGGTAAGGTCTACTTTGTCAGATGCGGAGGACCTGATAAGTGCAAACGCAGCCTCAGACCGATACAGTGCAGGACTTTCCCGCTCGCTCCTTATCTCACAGAGGACGGAGAACTGCAGCTGATCTACAATGATTCTGACCTGCCTTACTGCTGCCCTATGGTAGAGGAGGAGACAGAGCTTCAGGAGGATTTCATCCGCGCGACATATACGGTGTGGAAGCATCTCATAAGGGATCCCCTGATATATGATCTTGTGGAGGCAGATTCAAGAGAAGAGCAATAAGATGGCATTTTCAGGAGCGCATTTACAACTCGATCACGTGACCGAGCCGCAGTAACAGAACTGAAAAACCATTAATACAGGAAAATACAGTGAGAAAAAGGATATTTCCGGTCAGATAAATGTTATATTTTATTTAAAGGGACTCAACACTTCGCGGAACAAAAGGGGACAGGGAGAAGATGAAGATGTTGTTAAGAAAGTTTAGCAGCTTGATACTATGCCTTACGCTCGCGGCAGCCGTTGCTGCTGCGCCGGTCGTTTCGTTTGCAGCCGAAGAGGCGGAACCTCAGACTGTTGCTGCGGATGAAGGAGAGCTCGTTGAGGATCCGCTGCAGGAAGAGATCGAGGTATCAACAGACGGTATTCCTGACAATGATGAGCTCCTGACTCAGTATGTGGAGAATCTCGCAGCCGAAGAGGCCGGTACGGAGATACATGACCCGGCAGGTTCAGATCAGCAGGACGCAAAGCGCTCCGGACCGCGCAAAGCTGCCGGAGCAAGGCTTACAGGCAACAACAAGATCATTTATGACGGACTCAAGGCAGAAATACAGAAGATAGCTGCCGGAAAGAGATCGTCGACGGAAATACAGGTCCCGATAGAGGGCCTGAATAAAAGCAATACTCTGCGCTACGCATCCGATCTCGGGCTCAGTTCGACTGTATCGAATGGAGGGATCTCCACTGAGGCAAAGAGGAAATATCTTGAGGATGTACTGAACTTCGACAGCTCATTGATCCTGGACGCTCTTATGGTCGACTGCCCTTATGAATTGTACTGGTATGACAAGACGGCGCTGACCTTTAACTCGGTTGCCAATAAAATAAGGACCGATAAGAATGGAACATGGATCAACTTTGACTACACTGAGTTCGAGCACCCGGTCATTGAGTTCTATATGCCTGTATCGTCAGATTACAGTGCATCAGGCAATACTCATACGTATCGTGTGGATACTGACAAGGCGCGGCTTGCGACTGATTCCGCCAGTAATGCCGCGGCTATCGTCATTGTGAATGAAGATAAGAGCGACTACATCAAGCTGCAGGAATACCGCAAAGCGATATGCCAGATGACATCATACAATCGCAATGCATCTCCTAACGATGACTACGGCGATCCATGGCAGCTGATATATGTGTTTGACGGTGATCCTTTAACGAGAGTGACGTGCGAGGGTTACTCTAAGGCATTTCAGCTGTTATGCGATCTGACCGAATTCAGAAGCAGTGAACTGGAATGCAGGACGGCATGGGGCACGATGTCCGGCGGACCGCATATGTGGAATATCATGCATATGGAGAACGGCAATAATTACCTCGTCGATGTCACCAACTGTGATAGTGGTACGATCGGATCTCCCGACAAGCTGTTCCTTAAAGGATATAGCTCACGCTCCGGTGACAGCTATACATTCAGGCAAGCACTCACATCTTTAGTATATAAGTATTATGCTGATATGTATGATCTGTATACATCCTCCGATGTGGCTATTTCCAGCTCAGACTATGTGTCGTCTGAGACGTATACAGACGATGAGCATGTTCACAGCTTCACTTCGCCTGTATGGACTCTCGGGCCGGCATTGTCTGGCTATTCGGTAGTGAAACATTACTGTACTAAGTGTGGTATCGCTGAGAGAGTTGTTTATACTACCGAGGTCTCGGGACTCAGCTCGAAGACATGGACGGGCAAAGCAAGGAAGTGCGAACCGGTGCTGTCGATCGGGGGTTATAAACTGGAGAAGGGTGTTGATTACGAGTTCAGCATCAGCAACAATGTCGATGTAGGCAAAGCGACCGTCAAGATAACAGGTATCGGTGATTTCGAAGGGTCAAGCAGGACCTGTACATTCAAGATCCTTCCTAAGAAGAGCAAGGTCCGCAAGCTGACCGGAAAGAAGAAGGGCTTCACGATAAAATGGAAGCGCGTAGCGACTAAGATGTCATCATCACGCATCACCGGATATCAGGTGCAGTGTGCTCTTAATAAGAATTTCAGCAAGGGGAAGAAGTCAGTCAAGATCAAGGGCTACACGAAGACTTCTAAGAAGATCACCGGTTTGAAATCGGGAAAGAAATACTATGTACGTGTCCGCACGTATATGACAGTGAAAGGCAAGACATACTATTCTGACTGGTCATCAGCGAAGCGCGTGAGGACTAAGTAACAGGCAGGAGATAAGAATATGAAGCGTTCAGAAATCAACAGCGTTATACGCGAGATGGAGGAGCTTATCAGGGAGACAGGTTTCAGCCTGCCTCCTTTCTGCGATTGGACTCCGGAAGACTGGAAGAGCAAAGGACACGAATACGACGAGATCCGTGACAATATGCTCGGATGGGATATAACAGACTACGGTCTTGGTGATTTTAACAAGGTCGGCATGGGACTTATCACTTTGCGCAACGGAAATCAAAATGATCCGCGTTACAAGAAGACCTACGCCGAGAAGCTGCTTTTCATCAGGGACGATATGATATCCCCGATGCATTTTCACTTCGTCAAATCTGAAGATATCATCAACAGAGGCGGCGGGATATTGCTCATTCAGGTCTATAATGACGACGGAAACGGCGGCCTGGCTGATACCGATGTTCTCGTAAATTCGGACGGGCGCTCATACTATGTGCCCGCAGGTACCGAGGTCAGACTGGAGCCCGGGCAAAGCCTGACTCTGTGGCCTCATCAGTACCATGAGTTCCATGCTGTTCCGGGTTCGGGAAGCATACTCATAGGAGAGGTATCGCAGTGCAATGATGATAATACAGACAACAGATTCTATGAGCCTGTATACAGATTTCCGGAGATAGAAGAGGATGAGCCGCCGTACAGGCTGCTTTGCTTCGAATATCCTCCCGCAGAATAGATCTTGCGCATTTCGGCCATCCGCAGCTGAAAAGCGAAATGAGACTTTGAACTAAGAAGAATCGATCATAATAGGGAGTAATAATGGACATATTCAAACAGGAAACCGCAAGACAGCTGAATGTCACACCTGAAGAAGCATTGGCGGCTGCATTTTCCGGCATCGATATCGCCGGATGTACTGATGCAGCTTTTCTTGATGCGGCCCGTACAAGAGTAATGGGCATAAGCGGACTTGGCATGCATATGCCGATATGCGCAGAGCTGCTCAATGTTCCTGCGTTCTGCGCGTTTGCATCCGGAGCAAAGGGCAGCCTCCTGGTGACAGGATCAGGTGACAGCCGGAAATTGCTTATTTCATCAAATAGAGAAATGACGGCATCTGTGAAGGCTGCATGGGAAACAGCAGACACAGACGGAGATGCAAGAAGGATCGCGGCAGCCGAGCTGCCGCAGGAAATATGCAGACTCATATCTGAGGCTGAGAACAGGCTTGCGGAAAGCTGCGGACATATCAACAGCAGGGGAGAGCTGATACTGGATTTCAGATCCAGACAGATAGGCACTCATTATCCTGTCAATCTCCTCCTCGGAGACAGAGCGGGATATCCATACCCGCTTTGCACAACGCCTAAGAGTGTTACTGATGCGCTGGGACGCGGTTCCTTCAGGGCAGCAGGAGGCGATCAGGT
Organism: Clostridiales bacterium; assembly: GCA_015058265.1. The sequence goes on along the minus strand of SVCR01000002.1, from coordinate 12,478 downwards.
GCTGGCTACTCGTTATACCGTTAATGCGGAAGAAAACGGAGAGCCTGCTAACAGGCAGTTCTATCTTTACGAAGAGGGCAGGCAGATATTCTATTCAGCGGATATCCACACTAACGTCAAGAGTGCGGTCTGCTGTCATTCTCAGAACAAGACTGTCATCACATACAGCACTGATGACGGCCTTGAGATATCGAGGACTATATTCCTCCTGCCTCAGGAGGACGGACTCCCGGATGCAGTCGAGGCGCAGAGGATCCGTATCCGCAACGCTTCGGGACGTGACCGCAGCCTCAGGCTGGCAGCGACGGGAGTGTTTGCCATAAATGATGCGGACAAGCTCGCTCAGGATATTGTCTTTACCAACATAGTTGTGGAAAGTGCCCTGATGCGCGACAGCGAAGGCAGGGCGACAGCGGTCACACTCAATGCCAAACCGGCTGATCTCAACATGAAGAAGAGATTCGCAATGCTGGTATGCAACGGTGAGCCGATGGACGAATTCTGTTCAGGCCGGACGGAGTTCATAGGAAACGGAACTCTCGAGCATCCTGAATACGGCGCGCATCTCTCCAATGAACTGCAGCGCAAAATGGCGTCCTTCTTCGCAATGGCAAAGTCATTCGAGCTTCCGGACGGAGAAGAGGTCGTGATCGATTCTCTTGCAGGTATGTGCAATGCAGAGCATGATATAACTATTGACGCAGCCGGTGCTGTAAGCAGGCTGTTCACTAAATGCTGTGATCCGGAATATCTCGGTAATGTTCTGGACTGCATAGACTCTTCGTTCGACAAGTATTCTTCCTATCTGATCCCTGAGACGGAAGATGAGGAATTCAATGCATACACGGCCAGAAATCTGCCGTTCCAGGTGCTGTATCAGACATACGTGTCGAGAGCCTTCGCGTGGACTAAGAAGTCTTACAGAGAGACAGGGTTCCGTGAGATCCAGGATATTTTCGCTTCCATGTACTATATGTGCGCCAACGGTCAGGCGGATCTCGTTCGTGAGCTGATCGGCACGTGGGTAGAGCACGTATGGAAGATGGGATATGCCAATCACAATTTCACATTCAGAGGCAAAGAGCCGGGAGACTGTTCTGATGACCAGCTCTGGCTGCTTCAGGCTGTGGGAAGATATGTAAGATTGACAGGCGATGTCGATTTCCTCAAACAGGAATTCGAGATAGCAAGCCTGCATAATACTGTAAGAAAAGAATCGGGTGATCAGAACAGCCAAAACGATAAGCCTGAGCATGTCGTTGAAAGAAGAAGTCTGTGGGATACGATCAAGGCGATATTGACCTACAGCGGCAGGATCTCTGTCGGCAAGCACGGATTGCCTCTGCTCGACAAAGCAGATTGGAATGATACTCTCAGACTCGATAATGGTGTGATGCAGGGACCGGAGAAAGAAGAACTGTATCTGAAGCAGCTTAGAGACAGAGGGCAGGAATACGGTGTGCCATTCGATAACGAGCTGTGCGAGAGCGTGATGAACGCTTTCCTGCTTATCATAGCGGCAGATGAGACTGCTGCGCTGGCCGGTATGATCGGCGATGAAGAGACTGAAAGCTTTGCCCTGGAGATGGCAGAGGACGTCAGAGCCAAAGTCAGAGGATCTGCATGGAAGGGAGATTTCTACGCTCGCTGCCTCATCAACGACGGCAGGGAATATACATATCTGGGAGCAGGCGGGGACGGTCTGTCGCTCGATCCGGACATCGACGGATGCTATTTCCTCAATTCATACAGCTGGTCAGTGCTGTCGGATACAGCAACTGAGGATCAGATCCGCGTAATGCTGGATACAGTCAATAAGTATCTCAGAACTGATGCAGGACTCAAGCTCTGTACTCTTGTCGACTTTGACAAGCTCGGAGTCGCGACAGGCACGGCACTCTATTTCCCGGGAGACAGGGAGAACTGCGGTGTATTCAAGCATGCGGCAATGATGGCCGCTGTGGCTTCTGTCAAAGCCGCTAAGTATGTCAGCGATCCGGAGCTTGCCGAGGATCTGAGAGAACTCGCTTTCTTCATGATGGATCTGACGCTTCCGTACAAAGCGATGGAGGACCCGTTTGTTTTGAGAGGCAACCCGAGATTCTGTACGCAATACAATAACAGTGAGACCGGTGAGAATATCGGACCTATGCTGTCGGGAACTGCTTCATGGCTCACCCTCGGTGTATATGAATATTTCGGATTGGATATGCGTTCGGATCAAGTGATCTTCGATCCGCTGCTGAGACCGGGAACAGACAGCCTCAAATATACCGTCAACACAGGCGATGCTGTCATGCATGTTAAAGTCGTTTCTGAGTCAGGAGAGTTCAGAACAGGGGCTGAAACAGTCTATAAGGTAAACGGCAAGAACTTCAACGGAGTTATGGAAAGGCCGCACAGCGGTGAGTGGGATATAGAGATCCTGCTGTGATCAGCATTGAGCTTTACCTGAAGACTGCCTTTGAGAGGCGGCTAAGCAGGATGCTTATACAAGTGCTGACAAGGACAACAGCACACATATATACGAGCAGGCCGAATGGTATGCTTGTATATTCCTGTACAGACGAGACGAAGGGCTGCGGAGAATAGTGGAACGGGTTCAGGTAGAACATCGCGGCATAGGTATGCGGAAGCCCGGCATTCTTCATCAGTGGTTCAGCGAATATATTGATACATACAGCAGGGACGCAGAGCAGGACGAAAAGAACAGCGGCATGAGCTGATCCTCTTGCTGAGAGGTCAGCGACCCCTGTCAGTACGACAGTCAGGCTGATGAACAGCAGGATGCTGTGCCATATGAATCCGTGAGCAGTCAGGACAGCGTATGATCTCAACATATCCTCAGGATATATCAGAGCTGCCAGCGCACCGGTAAAAGTGAAGCCGGCCATGAATGAAAGAAAAGTCTTTCTCAACTGACCGCGAGTGAGCGGCAGCAGTATGCACAGGTACATAGGAACAGAACAAAGCTGGAAAGGGAAGAACCACCAGTCATATGCGCCGCCATTGACTATATAAAATAGGAATAGCTGCTTGAATAGTTCCAGGATCAGGAGAACGATGCCGCATGTGAACAGCACTTTGTGAACTGATTTCCTGCTGACTTGTTTCCTGCATAACAATACTGCCCCCGAGACAGCTGCAGCTATTGCCAAAGCAGCTGCGGCAATGTGAAAAGAGCCGAAGACAGCAGGCTGCTCCATATACCATGAGACTTTATTGAGTAGTATAATAAGAAAATCATCCATGAGACGATTATAGCACGTGGTGATGATCCACGCCTCTAAATGATGACAACTGCTGCAGCTTGTAAAGTTACGACCTGAGCATGACAGTATTGATGGTCAGCCGGTGGTCCGACTAAAAAGGCAATTAAATCCGCAATTGGAATATGGTACAATATCAGAATAACTAACGTATTGATGCGAAGAGGGTCACATATATGCCATTTAATATTATCAGAAACGACATAACTAAGGTTGATGCCGATGCTATAGTAAATACGGCGAACCCGCATCCCGCGATAGGATCAGGAACCGATTCTGCGGTATATCAGGCTGCAGGAAGAGAACTGCTTCTTGAGGAAAGAAAGAAGATAGGCGATATCAAGCCGGGTGAGGTTGCAGTTACTTCCGGACTCGGACTGAGTGCCAGATATATCATCCATACAGTCGGACCGGTATGGAGGGGAGGAAATGAGGACGAAGCAAAGATCCTTGCTTCGTGCTACCGCAATTCACTTCTCGCTGCTCAACAGCTCAAATGTGACAGCATAGCTTTTCCTCTGATATCAACCGGATCATATGGATTCCCGAGAGACAAAGCTCTTGAGACAGCGCTGGATGAGATATCGGAGTTCCTGAAGTTATCCGATATGGACGTGACACTGGTCGTATTTGACAGGGAGTCGTTCGGTCTGTCAGAAGCCATCGCAGATGGGGTCGAACAGTTTATCGATGAAAACTATGTAGACGAACAGATCGCCGTTGAATACAACTCCCGCACAATGCCTCTGCGCGGCAGGGCTTTCCGTAACAAGGCGACAGGGATCCTTTCCGGCAGCATGGAGAGGACAGCAGAATTTGATTTCGGGAGCATCCGCGAAGCCGAAAGATACCCGCAAGCGGAAGAGGCGGCAGTTCAGGAAGAAGAGGATATGGCGCCTCTGGCCAGCATAGGTAAAGAAGGTGCTGAAATGACTGAGGAAGAGTTCGACAGATTCTTCCACGGCTTATATGAGCAAAGCATCGGAGCTTCGGACAGTCTTGATGAAATGATGAGCGGACTTGGGATGACCTTCCAGCAGAGTCTTCTCAAGATGATAGATGACAGGGGCTATACTGATACACAGGTGTATAAGCGGGCCAACATAGACCGCAAACTGTTTTCCAAGATCAGATGCAATCCGGATTATAAGCCTTCGAGATCGACGGCACTCGCTCTTGCGGTAGCGCTGGAGCTGAATCTGGATGAGACAGTCGATTTCCTGAAGAGGGCAGGACTTGCATTTTCACCAAGCAGCAAAGCCGATCTGATAGTACAGTATTGTATTATCAACAGGATATTCGATATATATGAGATCAACGCTCTGCTGTTTGAATATGATCAGCAGCTGCTGGGGTCCGTTTGCTGACACCGGTGGATCAGCGATATCAGTGCAGTACAGACCGGAGAACAGAAGATGCCGGAGTATCGCTGTGAATAATAATAATAAGCGCTGATTGCCGCGTCATGCAGCGATCAGCGCTGTTTGTTTTGTTCCGACTTCAGATCCGAAATCCGCAGATCATCCGGATCCTGGGATTCAGAAGTTGTTTGACTTTATTACGGAGCTGTTCTTAGATGAGGACCTTAGCTAAGAAGTCCTGAGTACGTTCCATCTTAGGATGGTTCAGCACCTCATCAGGAGTTCCCTGCTCGACGATGTATCCGCCATCCATAAATATGACTTTATCCGCTACCTCTTTAGCAAAGCCCATCTCGTGGGTCACCACGATCATGGTCATTCCATCGTGAGCCAGATCTTTCATTACATCAAGTACTTCGCCGACCATCTCAGGGTCCAGGGCACTTGTCGGCTCATCGAAGAGCAGTACCTCCGGATCCATCGCAAGTGCTCTGGCTATGGCTACACGCTGCTGCTGTCCGCCTGAAAGATTGCGCGGGAACTGATCAGCCTTAGCTGCAAGACCTACTCTCGAGAGAAGCTGCATAGCCTTTTCCTCTGAAGCTTTCTTGTCTTCTTTCTTCACGTTGACCGGACCGCATGTGAGGTTGTCGAGAACAGACATGTGAGGGAAGAGGTTGAACTGCTGGAATACCATTCCCATCTTGGTCCTGATCCTGTCAAGGTTCTTATCAGTGATCAGCTCACCGTCGATGAATACCTCTCCGCCTGTCGGCTCCTCCAGCCTGTTGATGCAGCGGAGCATTGTGGATTTGCCCGAACCGGACGGTCCGACGATGCAGAGCACCTCGCCTTTTTCGATATTCTGGTCGATACCTTTTAATACCTCAAGATCACCGAAGCTCTTCTTGAGACCTTTGACTTCTATCATGCTCATGCAGCGGCCTCCTTTCTTGCCATCCTGCGCTCATAACCATTGATGAGCTTGGACAGAGGGATCGTCAGCACCATATATGCAAGCGCTACGCCGATATATGCAGGGAATGTCTCGAACGACGAGGAGTTCCACAGCTGTCCGCGGCGCAGGATCTCAACTACTCCTACGTAGCCGAGTACGGATGTCTCCTTGATGAGGGTAACGAACTCATTGCAGAATGCCGGCAGGATGATACGGACAGCCTGCGGAATAATGATGAGTCTCATTGCCATGCCGTGGCTCATTCCGAGTGACCTTGCGGCTTCCATCTGACCCTTATCGATGGCCTGGATACCGGATCTGATAACCTCGGACATGTATGCTGCGGAGTTGCATCCGCAGACGATGACAGCCGGGATCACCATCTGAGGCCATTTGAAGTCAATGCCCCACGACTGCACCAGCCAAGGCACACCGTATGCCATGATCAATGCCTGCGCGAGCATTGGAGTTCCTCTGACGATATCTACATAAACTTTTGCGATCACCTGCAGTATCTTGCTCTTGGTCTGAGAACATAATGCAAGGAGCAGCCCGAGAGCTGCCCCTATTACAATTGATATCAGACTTACACATACTGTAGCAGGAATACCCTTACAGGCGATCAGGAATCCTTTAACATATATTCCCATTCCTTATTCCTTTCACTTGCGTATATGATAGGCTCTTCATTCGTGACAGAGCCGGGTCCTTGCTTTATGCTTGATGGTCATAAGAGATCTTCCCATCACTACTCCGTAGAGATGGGCCCCTTCTTATGCTTGATGGTCATAAGAGATCTTCCCATCACTACTCTGTAGAGATGGGCCCCTTCTTATGACTATGAGAACCACTTATCTACGAGTTCGTCGTACTTTCCGTTTTCCTTGAGTTCTGCAAGGCCTGCATTGAGCTTGTCGAGGAGCTCTGTGTTGCCCTGCTGTACAGCGAATGCGAACTCTTCGTGTTCACCGAAGCTTTCGCCAACGAACTTAGCGATATCGCTGTGTGAGTTGAGGTAAGCATTGCCTACCGGCTTGTCAACGATGACACCCTGAACGTCGCCGTTCTGGAGCTGCAGATAGCAGTCAGTCCATGCGTTGAGCACTACGCCGTCAGCGATCTTTCCGTCTTCCTTCATCTGCTGAACCATATCTCCGCCTGTTGTTCCGATCTGGCTTGCGAGCTTCATGTCAGGTGTAACTGCATCGATGCCTGCGAGGTCAGAATCTGACTTGACGAGGAGCATGAGATCACTTTCAAAATATGTTTCACCGAAGTCTACCTTCTCAGCACGGTCGCCTGCGAGCTTGTTCATGCCTGCGCAGATGATATCGCCCTGGTTGGACTGAAGTGCAGGGATCAGTGAGTCGAACTCCATGTTGACCCATTCGATATTGAGGCCCTGGCTCTCTGCGATAGCGTTCATCATATCAACGTCAAAGCCGATGATGTTGCCGTCTTCGTCTGTCGACTCAAATGGTGCGAAAGTTGCCTCTGTAACGACCTTGAGTGTTGTTGCGGATTCTTCGCTTGCTTCTTCGCCGCTGTCAGAGCTGCCGCCGCAGGAACTGAATGCGAGGGCGAACACCATTGTGAAAGCAAGTAAGATCATTAATGATTTCTTTTTCATTTTATATTGTCTCCTTAATTCAATGTGCAATGATCCGGAATGCATGAAGAGTGAACATTTTCCGGAGTAAAAGGGCGGTTTGTACCATCCTGCATGATAATAACGGATTGTGAATTTTTATGCAAGGCAAAGTGCGCTTTTCCAAGGTATTTTTGAGCATACATTCTAAATTCCTCTGTCATCGTGCAGATGTTTCCTGTATGAGTATTCGAAATACCAGATGACGAATGTCAGAGCGACAGATATCGCAATAGACAGGAACGGCGCGTTATATGTTATCGCCATAAGTACGATGAAAGCGGCGAGAGTGATCCCGAACCAGCGGAAGCTTGTAAGCTTTCTGTCATATCCTATAGTGAAAGGTACCAGCATGAAGATGAATAAATAGTAAATAACAAATGAGAGCGTCAGGAATACGGTTTTGGGGATCACCGGTACCTCTTCCTCACGCATGAATTCAAACGCCAGCGTCAGATTGTTGAGGGCGAAAATAATGAAAATATGGATCAGCATATATGAGTTGCCGCTGATATGCATTTCCCTGTCTATGAGGTGATCATACAGAAAGCCGTAGCTCATAAAGAGGCCGACGACAATCAGGAATATCATTGCAGAATAATAAGTCCCGTTCAAAGTCACCGGGCCGCTGAAGTATGATGCGATCGCTACTATCATCTCGCCGAAGGTAAAGACAACATACAGCATTATCCTCTCCGAGAGGTGAGGAAAGTCGACTGCTACAAGGTCGAGCTTGCTGCGTCCTGCTGCGGTAATGATAATACCGGCGACCATGGCGACTGGGGTAAGAGCTATTCCCAGCGGTTTGTAAAGTGCTATGCCGACTGCAATCAGAAATGCTATCGTTGAGAGAAGGCGGATGAAGAATGCTATGTTTGCTTTCTCCCAAGGCGCTGCAGTCGAAGCAGAGCGGTATTTGATAATATACTGTATGAGAAGGTTGAATATTATAAGCAGCCAGGCAAAGTTATATTTATAGAAGGAACCGCTCCACTCGGCACTCGTCCCGTCCCCCATATAATAAAGAAGAAACATGTTGATAAACAGACAGATATATTCTGAAGGTCGGTTGGAGCCGTACCTGTTTATAAAGAGTGTGGTCAGATACCATATCTGGATAGTTATCAAAGTGCACAGCACATATGTCAGATACAGTCCGTAATCAATAAAACCTCCCGGCACATGTGTGACCAGCGAATTGTTACGGCCTATCATATATACGAATATCAGATCGTATATGAGTTCTACGTATTCTACTTTTTTCTCATCTGATTTAAGAAAATCCGGCACTTTGCGCCTCCCTCCGGATGGATTCCGTTATTCGCACGATCGTCTGAATACGAAGTTCGGCGAAATGCGGATCAATTTTAAATAACTATATTTATTCTGATTGAAATAGAGTATAATTACGTGAGCGAAAACGTTTTAGCGCAGAATGCTCACGAATTTCTTATATATAATAACACAATCATGTTATAATCAGAGACACGTATTCAGAATGACCGGTACCGGTCATGAAAGGAGGCCTGCAATGGGTTATATATTTATGTCAATACTAATAGTGATACTTCTCCTGCTGATATTCATCAATATCAGGATAGTACCGCAGGAGCATGCATATATTATAGAGAGACTCGGTAAGTTCCACTCAGTATGGTATGCGGGACTTCACGTCAAGATCCCGTTCTTTGACCAGATCGTAAACAAGATCTCTCTCAAAGAGCAGGTATTCGACTTTCCGCCTCAGCCGGTCATCACCAAGGATAATGTTTCCGTCAAAGTCGACTCAGTAGTATTTTCCAAGGTGTTTGATCCTCAGAAATACACATACGGTGTTGAGAATCCGATAGCCGGTCTCCAGAACCTGTCGGCTACCACATTGAGAAGCATCATCGGCGGTATGGAGCTTGATACAACACTGTCCAGCCGTGAGACCATCAACTCGCAGATGGAGGCGATACTCGATGAGGCGACTGATCCATGGGGCATCAAGGTAAACAGAGTTGAGCTCAAGAATATCGATCCGCCGAGAGAGATCGAAGAAGTAATGACAAAGCAGATGAGGGCTGAGCGTGAGAGACGTCAGACTGTACTTGAAGCTCAGGCTCACCAGGAATCTGTAGTATCAAGAGCAGAGGGTGACAAGAAGGCTAAGGTCCTCGCAGCTGAGGCTGAGAAGGAAGCCAAGATCGCTCTTGCACAGGGTGAAGCTGAATCCATCAGACTCGTTTATGAAGCTCAGGCTGACGGACTTGAGAAGCTCAGAGAAGCTCATATCGATGAGAGCGTACTCAGGCTCAAGGGACTTGAGGCATTGAGAGACGTAGCAGACGGAAGAGCGACCAAGATCTATATGCCGACAGATATTACCAAGGTCGTATCGACTTTGGGCGTGGTGTCTGAATCCCTTGGGATCGGTGATGCCACACCTGTAGATAATAGTGCCAAGCCGGCACCTGTAGTAGAAGTAGATCCTTGCATCAATGAAGAGACGAGCAAAGAAGGCAAACACGCTGCTGCAACAGGCGACGCTATCAGGACTGATATCGAGAGCCGCCGCAAGGATTTGATTTAGTGAGCAGATGAAGGGATAGGGTAAATAGTATTATGAAAAGAATCGGAGTTCTGACAAGCGGCGGAGATGCGCCGGGAATGAATGCTGCAGTGAGAGCAGTGGTGAGATACGGTATATACAGCGATATGGAAGTATACGGGATCTCTCGCGGATATGAAGGCCTGATAGAAGGTGAGTTTGAGAAGCTCGACAGAAGAAGCGTCTCGGATATCCTGCATCGCGGGGGAACGATGCTCAAGACCGCGCGCAGCGAACGCTTTATGACAGAAGAAGGAATGGCTAGAGCTGCCCGCAATCTGGAGACCTTCAGGATCGAAGACCTCGTAGTCATCGGCGGTAACGGATCTCTGACCGGTGCACTCAAACTGTCCGAGAATTATGGTATCAACATTATGGGTATTCCGGGCACTATAGACAACGACCTCTCTTATACGGACCGCACGATCGGATTCGATACTGCTGTAAACACAGTTCTTGACGCGATCTCAAGGATAAGAGATACAAGCTCGGCCCATGACAGGACTACTATTATTGAAGTAATGGGGCGCCACTGCGGAGATATAGCTCTGTATTCAGGAATAGCAGGCGGAGCTGAAGTAGTACTGCTTCCTGAGAATGATGTCAATTTGAATGATATTTCCCGTAAGGTTATCCAGGGTATCAACAGCGGAAAGATGCACAGCATCATCATCAAGGCAGAGGGCTATCCTGTAGAGTCCCACGATCTTGCCCGCATGCTCAGCGAAAGGATAGGCAGGGAAGTCAAGCTGGTCGTACTTTCATATCTGCAGAGAGGCGGATCCCCGTCATTCATGGACAGAATGTTCGCTACAGAGTGCGGAATTAAAGCAGTCGAATTGATAAAGAACGGCAGCACCAACAAAGCCATAGGCGAGCAGCAGGGAGCGGTAATAGCGTTCGATCTTAAAGAAGCTCTCGCTCTTGACGGAGGCTTCAACGAAGATCTGTACAAGACAGTAAACGTCCTGAGCATGTAGCAAACTGCAGATACAGGCAGAGAGTTTCAACCGGATCAATATTATCAGAGGCTGAGAGATGAATCAGCCTCTTTTGTTTTGCTCTTATTTCTTACCATTACGTATGCGTAAGAATGCAGAACAGTTCTGAAAAGACTTGAAAATGCCTTGACATCAAAGAGTTAGTTTAGTATAACTAACTATGTTAAAGATGTCGAACCACCGGCCATGGGACGACATTACATCCTAAGACATGTCGAAACAGGAGATTATATTAATGGACGAAAAGAAGACTTTGATGAGTGCAGAACCTGGCAACACTTATATCATCAAGGAGATCAACACGGATGATGATGAGATGAACTCATTCCTCTTCCGCCTCGGATGTTATACAGGTGAGCCTATCACTCTTATATCCAAGAAGAAGAACAGCTGTATAGCTGTGATAAAGGATGGCAGGTACAACCTGGATCGCCTGCTGTCAGAAGCGATCATAATCTGACAGCAATTTTGTGTTCTGCAGAATACAGTCAATTAATAACTATGGAAATGGAATAGGGAGGAACTTATATGAGAATCGCTTTTGCCGGTAACCCTAACAGCGGCAAGACAACTATGTACAATGCCCTTACAGGCAGGAATGAAAAGGTTGGAAACTGGGGCGGTGTAACGGTCGGCAGTAAAGAGTACCAGCTGAAGAAGGAATACTCCGGAGGGCAGGAAGTAATTGCCGTCGACCTTCCGGGAGCATATTCGATGTCTCCGTTTACACCTGAAGAAGGTATCACAAGTGAGTACGTTCGTACCGCTAATCCGGATGCGATCGTTAATATTGTGGATGCAACTAATCTGAGCAGATCACTGTTCTTTACTACGCAGCTGCTCGAGCTCGGTATCCCTGTCGTTGTTGCTCTTAATAAGAGCGATATCAATGAGAAAGAGGGAACAGAGATCGATATAGACAAGCTTTCTGCTAAGCTGAATTGTCCTGTATTCAAGACAGTATCAGTCGACGAGAAGAACAATGGCCTTGCCGAGATGATCGCCAAAGCTATCTCTCTTGCAGGGACCTTGCAGGAGGCTCCTTATCTGCAGGCAGATATCAACCTTCACGATAAAGATGCAGTAGATGCAGAAGACCGCAAGCGCTATGACTTTGTAAACAAGATCGTCGGTTCTGTTGAAAAGAGAAAGATCGCTTCAGCAGAAACAAACAAGCAGGATAAGATCGATACTGTCCTGACTAATCCGATTGCCGGTATCTTTATTTTCGCTTTAGTTATGTGGTTCGTATTCTGGGTGTCCCAGGCATGGCTCGGACCGATGATCGCTGATTGGCTTGTAGGTTGGATCGAGACCTTCCAGGGATGGGTAGCCGGCCAGCTGGAAAACAGCCCTGCTATCCTGTCGGCTCTCCTCGCTGACGGTATCGTTGGCGGTGTCGGAGCGGTTGTAGGCTTCCTGCCGCTCGTAATGGTAATGTACTTCCTGATCGCTCTGCTGGAAGACTGCGGCTATATGGCACGTGTCAGTGCGGTAATGGATCCGATTTTCAAGAGAGTAGGTCTCTCGGGCAAATCTGTTATCCCTGTAGTTATCGGAACAGGCTGCGGTATCCCTGCTATCATGGCATGCCGTACAATTCGTGATGAGAGAGAAAGAAGAGCTACATGTATGCTCACGACTTTCA
>SVCR01000167.1 GCA_015058265.1 Clostridiales bacterium | reverse complement strand
CGATAGTTGCGATGTATTCGAGATCCTCAGCTGTGATCCCCGGATCGTCAATGATCAATGCACCTCCGGCTGCACACATAAAATGACAGATAGCGATACCTACATCTATCTTCTGCACATTCCATGCCAGTTGCCTTGTGTATTCTTTCATAGCCTTTTTATAAAAGTGATACTTGTTTCCGTCCTTCACCACACGACATGGCTGCAGGTTTACTGCTGACGGATACCATCTGACGGCCTCGAGAGCTTCATAACATGTATCCGCGGCAAGCGGAGTCGAGAAGTCGCCGTCAAAGAAGGTCTTCGACAGAGGAAGCCGTTCATCTCCATGTACAGTACTGCGGAGCTTTGCATCCACCGCAGCCCTTTCACTTGCCGGATAGCCGAGAGGGCTTACTATCGGCATGAATTCATCATCTGCCGTGCAGGCAGCCTTCTCGAACAGCTCGCGATCCATGGTGCCCCCGATCCAAGTCGTCCCTATCCCGAGGGACCATGCGTACAGGACGAACTTTTCGAATGAATAACCGAATGCTTCTTCGCAGTGAGGCACCTTAGGAACTTTTCCCGCAACATACAGATGTTCACCTGTGATCACCGGGCTTGACAGTCCATTATCTGCTGCATCCAGGAAGAGGAAGCTTACCGGAATATCATAAGGATTAGTGATCGTTGATGCGTAATCTTCGAGCGCCTTCCTGTCTTCCTCAGTGAGAGGTCTGCCGTCAAATGTACGTACACTTTTTCTTGTTTTTATCAGTTCAAATATATCCATCTCCGCCCCCTTTGATCTGTATTCTGCTATCGAACTAACGCCGCGCCCATTTCAAATGCTTTTCTGCACTCCTCAGGGAATGCCGTTTCATGTCTTTTCTGTTTTGCCTCAGGATCAAAGAGCGTCCACTTCCAGTCAGTCTTATTGTAATCCTTCAGCTGCAGGGTATTTCCGCTGATCAAGATCTCAGTCGGTCCTACAAAGCTACTGAGTGTATTCTTGTAGTTATTCATCATATGTAAGTACATGGTATCCGGCGCATTGCTGGTCATCACAAGCAGCACAGGGATCGGATGCTCATTGCAGCAAGGTTCTTCCAGGGTATAGGTCAGATTCTGGAAGATCAGGCGCTCATACAACGCCCTGAAAGAAGCCGTCATTTCTCCCAGATAGATCGGTTCGTCTTTACTCATTGATTGGACCTCCCTGCTACTGAGCAGCTTTGATTGTAATATTTACATCTCCGTACTGTTCCGGAACAGGATACTCAGTGTTGTCCTCAGCATATCCCTCAGGAACCTTATATACATGGACCGTATAGGTCCCTTCCTCATCTTCGAAAACCGCAATTCCGTCCGCATCGGTCTTCCCCATCTGACACAGCTGATCTGAACAGAACTGGAGTGCGACCCCTTCACCAGGCGCGCCTGATTCATCAACTGTGACCACTCGGTATACATTCCCCGGATTCTCAAGAATCGAAGACGAATCGCTAGATCCGCCGCTGCCGCCGCATGCTGCCATCATTATCATGCATAAGCATAATACAAATGCCGCAATTATCTTTTTCATAGTTTTGAAACCTCTGATGATCTGATATTGTTCTTTACTGAATATTGATCTTTTTCATTAAGACCCTCGTGAGCTATGTCGCCAATAAGACCCCGCTCAGAAGAAAATCTATATAGTTGCTCAATTTATTATACATTTTTGATTATTCCTTTTCGAGAATCAGCAAGCACATTACCCCTTAATATTTGAATACACAATCACCTTTTCCCCTGATTTCATACATGGTCTCAGATAAATGCAGCCGGTACCGCAGCTTTGCGCATCAGAAAACCCGGACTCCCTTTCACGGGACGATCCGGGTCATGATTCCAAGCCAGTCTTTCAGTATGTCAGAAATAATGGATTGGTTCTGTTTTTCTCCTAGAATCTGAGGGACAGACAGCTCAAGCCACCATCGATCTTTCTGAATTCAGAAGTATCTACTGTGATAACAGGGTAACCGGCATCCTCAACAGCTTTCTTTACCGCCTCATAACCTTCAGGTACGATAACAGTGCCGTTCATCCAGATGCAGTTTGCGCCGTAAGCCTCCTCTTCAGGGACTATGATCTTCTCATATGAAGCGAAATCCGGCTTATCTATGAACTCACCTGAAACCAGCATCTTATTGTTTTCGATGTAGTTTACGCCGGTCTTGAGGTGAAGCACCTCTGTAAGAGGAACTGCTTTGACTGTATATCCATATGAGCCGAAGAAGTCAGCAAACTGCTTGATACCTTCCTCGTTGGTCCTCGCAGAGACACCGATATAGAATGTGTCGCCAACCTTCATTACATCGCCGCCCTCGAGAGTGCCGGGATCCTTGATGTATCCGATCTGATCTTCATTATAGAATTTCTTGATCGCGTCAACGATGTACTCTGTCTCTCCGTTTCTGCTGCCGGCGCCCGGGTTGGTGATGAGAGCGCACTTTTCAGACAGTACTGCTACATCCTCGACAAAGCATGAGTCAGGATACTCCTCCAGAGCAGGGAGAACGAGCACATCGACGCCTGTTGATTTAAGCGCCTCGATATACTTGCTGTGCTGCTCAAGTGCCTTTTCATATATCGGCTGTCCGAGTTCCGGTGCAGAAGTGATACCGTCACAGATCTTAGAGCATGGTGTCCTTACGATAGTATGTTTAAACATTTTGCGATTATCTCCTTTTTTGTATTAAATTGATCATCAGCTGTCTCGTTAAGCTGTATACGCTAGAGTACCTTGGACAGGAAGTCCTGCAGTCTAGGGTTCTGCGGGTTCTCGAAGAACGCCTTAGGCTCATTCTCCTCGGCAATGACACCTTCGTCCATGAATATGACTCTGGTGCCGACTTCTTTGGCAAATCCCATCTCGTGGGTAACGATGGCCATTGTCATGCCGTCATCTGCAAGCTCTTTGATGAGCTCAAGTACTTCGCCTACCATCTCAGGGTCAAGCGCTGATGTCGGCTCGTCGAAGAGCATCACATCCGGTCCCATCGCGAGTGCGCGTACGATAGCGACACGCTGTTTCTGTCCGCCGGAAAGTGTGGACGGATACACATTTGCTTTGTCCGCAAGACCTATCCTGGTCAGGAGCTCCATGGCTCTGCTTTTGGCCTCCTCTTCACTCATCATCTTGTGATAGAGCGGCGCGAGGGTCATGTTCTCGAGGATGGTCTTGTGCGGGAACAGGTTGAACTGCTGGAATACCATTCCCATCTTGCAGCGAACGGTATCGAGGTCTGTTTTCTTATCGGTAAGGTCAGTTCCCTCGAATACTATCTGGCCTCCGGTCGGTACTTCGAGCATGTTCATGCATCTGAGCAATGTGCTCTTGCCTGAACCTGACGGTCCGATTATTACGACACGCTCGCCCTTGTCGATATGAAGGTCGATGCCCTTCAGCACCTGAAGATCACCGAAGTCTTTCTTGAGTCCTTTAATGTCTATCACTTTGAGCCAGCCTCCTTTCCAGTCTTCCTACAGCCTTGGTGAGACCGAATACGAGAACGAAATAAACTATCGCTACGGAAATGAGTGTAAAGTACGGTGACATCGTTCTGCTTCTGACAAGGTCACCTGCACGTGTCAGGTCGACAACTGCTACCATACCTACGATCGATGTCTCCTTGAGAACAGCGATAGCCTCGTTGCAGAGAGCCGGCAGGATGTTCTTGATGGCCTGAGGGAGAACGATCAGACGGAGTGTTCCGATCTGAGAAAGTCCGAGTGAACGGCCGGCTTCAGTCTGTCCGAAATCGACAGATCCGATTCCGCCTCTGATGACCTCGGATACGTAAGCTCCCGAATTGATTCCGAATGCGATGCAGCATACGAGTACCTTATTAGGGAATCCGCTCATGACTATGAAAGTCATGATCATCAGCTGGATCGCCAGAGGCGTACCTCTGACTACCGCAACATATGCACTGCACAGCTTATCCAGCGCCATCAGACATTTTGCGCCAAATGAATCCTGATGCTTGTCTCTTGCATTCTCGGCAAGTGAGTGAACGAATGAAACGATGACACCCAGCACTACACCTATAAGCGCAGCCACTATCGTGATGATCATCGTATTCTTGAAACCTTCGAGGAACACCTTGTAACGGTTGTCCCTGATGAAGGTCTTTATGAATCCTTGCTTTAAGATTTCAAACAATTTGTTACCCCGCTATACCCGCATAGGCTGCGCCATTGACGCAGCCCATGCACGGCATTTCCTATTCGATGTTATGCTTTCTTAATTATCACGCCTTAGAGCTTGGAAGCCTCTTCACTGTGCTGTACAAACCACTCGTCGATCTTTCCGTCTGACTTGAGCTTCTGTACGATCTCATTTACCTTAGCAGTGAATTCATCATCGCCCTTTGCCATAGCAGCTCCGATCTCCTCAAGATCTGCCTCATGTCCATCGGCATATGCTACAGGGAAGCACTTGAATGAGTCGCCATTAGCTTTAACAAGGTTCTCAGCGAGTACGGAGTCGCATACGATAGCCTGGAGCTCACCGCTCTTCATCGCGAGTGCTGCATCAGGCAGAGCCTTGTACTGCTTGTTCTCGCAATTATTGTCAGTAAGAACGCCTGTTGAGTTTTCATCACTCATGAGGAAGTCTCCTGTTGTTCCGAGGTGTGTTCCTACTGCCTTTCCGCCAAGCTCTTCCATAGTCTTGATATCGCTGTCAGCAGGCACTACCATGTACTGCTGTACAGTTGTGTAAGGATC
>SVCR01000166.1 GCA_015058265.1 Clostridiales bacterium | reverse complement strand
GACATCCTTAGGAGACAGGCTCGGCATTATTACATTGGCTCCATGCTTTATACCCTCTTCCCGTCCCAGCGGATCGATGGTGCCGAGAGCTGTCGTAGCAGGCAGCAGTACCTGCGGGAACATCAATCTCAAGATAGACAGGCAGTACAAAGTGAGCTCATAGCTGCCGTCCGGCATATCCTTGAACGGTGTATCGTTGTGATGGATGAACGGACCTATGCCGATCATATGAGGCTCGAGTTCTTTGAGGTATTCGAGATCCTCTGCCAGGTAATCATAAGTCTGATAAGGCGCTCCGACCATGAATCCGGCACCGATCTGAAAGCCGATATCCTTGAGATCCCTCAGGCATCTCTTGCGGTTCTCGATAGAAAGCTCTGCCGGATGCAGCATAGAATAATGCTCAGGCGAAGATGTCTCATGTCTAAGGAGATATCTGTCAGCTCCGGCTTCATAGTATGCCTCGTATGTCTCACGGCTCCTCTCACCGACAGAGAGTGTTATAGCGCAATCGCTGAAACGTCTTCTGATCTCTCTGATGATATCGCAGAACATCTCATCGGTGTAAGTCATGTCCTCCCCGCCCTGCAGGACGAAAGTCTTCAGTCCGAAGCTGTATCCTGTTTCGCAGCAGTCGAGTATCTGATCCGCTGTAAGTCTGTAACGTTCCGCTTTGCTGTTTGACCTGCGTATTCCGCAATAATAGCAGTCATTCCTGCAGTAATTGGTGAACTCTATAAGACCGCGCAGGAATATGTCATGGCCGTAATTAGCCACTGCCGTTTCCTGAGCCAAAGCTCTCATGTATTCACTGTCCTCGGGATTACGCTTTTCGAACATTTGTACGTATTCATCGTGAGACAGCCTTCTCTCTTCCCTGAGTTTATCAATAAGAGGTCTTAACTCGCCCATTTACTTCCTCCGTATCAATCTATGATACCGCCGCCAAGCACATAGTCGCCGTCGTATACTACTACTGACTGCCCGCGTGTAATGGCTCTCTGGGGTTCATCGAATATTATTCTGACAGTGTCATCCGACAGTGGGATTATCTCAGCCGGAGCTTCGTGATGTCTGTATCTGATCCTGGCAGATGCCCTGATGCTGTCATGAGGCAGATCGGCAGACACCCAGTTGAATTCTGATGCAGTAAGCTCTCGTTTGAACAGGTCCTCATTATCTCCAAGTATGACCCTGTTGCCTTCAGTATCTATATTAAGGACATAAGCCGGTTTCTTGAGAGCAAGCCCGAGCCCTTTGCGCTGTCCTATAGTGTAATGGATAACTCCTTTATGGGTACCCATCACTGCTCCGTCTCTGCTGACAAAGTCTCCCGGTGGATAACTGTGTCCGGTATATCCGCAGATGAAGGATGCGTAGTCTCCGCCCGGTACGAAGCAGATATCCTGGCTCTCCCTCTTTCGCGCGTTGACAAGGCCCAGCTGATCCGCTATCTCCCTGACCTCCGGTTTAGTCATACTCCCAAGCGGGAAAAGCGTCCGCGACAGCTGCTCCTGAGTAAGCGTGTACAGGAAATAACTCTGGTCCTTGGCCGGATCAGCACCTTTGCGAAGAGCAAAGCGTCCGGAAGGCAGTCTCTCTATAACAGCATAATGACCTGTCGCAATGCTAAGAGGCGGTTCATCCCCTTCTGCTCCGCTCACGTGACTTTGCCCCTTGCTTTCATTATCCAGCAGATCGGCTGCACTGATATCATACAGTCTGTCAAATTTCAGATATTTATTGCAGGCAACACATGGATTAGGTGTAGCCCCATGCTCATAAGCGTCAACGAATCGGTCTATAACTTCCTGCCTGAAGTCATCTCTCATATCATATACAACATAAGAGATCCCGATGCGATTGGCAACTGCGCAAGCATCCTCTATGCTGCTGAGACTGCAGCAGGTCTTGCTGTTCAGACCTATCGTCTCGTTATCGAATAATCTCATCGTAGCGCCGGTCGTCTCATACCCTGCTTCTTTGACAAGATATGCGGCAACACTGGAATCTACGCCTCCGCTCATACCTACCAGAGCCTGTTTCATTCTAATTCCTTTCCGGATAAAAACTTCCTGTTTGAAATAATAACATTCAGCAGTGTCGGTTTCTACACTTTGAGTTATTCAAAATAAAGAAATCGTCACCTTTGTCTCAAAAGAACCTGAAAAGCCCATGCGACAGATTTGAGTCTGCTGCATGGGCCGGTCGTTTTATTTGTTCAAAGAGCAGTTACCAGGTAGTCGCGATGTCTATCTGTGTAGGATTTTTGCGGGCAAAGCCGCCTGTATCACACACGATGCCCTTGCCGAGTGATGTCTCGACAATAGAGCCTCTCGGTCTCAGATTGAGATTGGCCGCTACCATAATGTAGTCTCCGAGCATCTTGCAGCCGTCATCACGGACCCAGTATTCGTCTGTATTGCCGATACCCCTCATGATGCTGACGACACCTGTCATATTGAGGTTGTAATATGTCTCTTTGCCCGATGGACCGTAAACAACGCCTTTTCCTGCAGACAATACAGGACCCTTCCAGCGATTCTTTTCTTCCTCAATGCGCTTCTGCTCTTCCTCGTATTTCTTCTTGCCCTCGACAGCTGCGTCATCAGGGTCATAGTAGCATTTTGATATGCACGATGACAGAGAAAGCGCGGTCCTGTGCATAGTATGGTCAGTAGAAACAAATACAATAGAATAACACAGATAACTGCATATCATGAGTTCTATCGCTATTATCAGCAGCATGATGCCTGCCGGTGCTCTTCTCATCTGAGTCATAGTATTATCCTCTCAATATATACGGTCAATAAGTATCGTGATCCCACCAAGCCGTGATCTCATCGCCATAGTAATGGTGATCTCCGACCGAAGCAGATCTTTCTTCCAATTGTTCGCGAAGTGGCTCTTCCTCATCATCATCCGGAGGAGTATAAAGCAGCCACTCAGGATCCAGAGGACAAACAGATATACCGACTAAGCTGCCGCTGTCTTCAGCATCAGAAACATCTGTATACTTGAAAGCAGCCATATATCTGTCATCAGGATCTCCGTTGGTCTCAAGAAGCCACAGGACAACGGCGGAATAGTTGTCGGATACTTCTGCCTCCTCATCCTCAGGTTCATATATGTTTGTACAGAACTGATAGACTGATTTGGTGTTGTTCCAGTCAGTGATATCAAGTATCTTATCAACATCCCCTTCGCCTACAGCGGCTATTGAATCAGCATCCCGTTCCAGCAGCATTTTAAGGTCATCAGAGGATCTGCTGAATAAGGAAGAACGGATCGAATCAAGCTCGTCGGATTCTTCAACTGTAATATCTTCAGACCAAGCATCAGTGTCAAAATCAATGTCGCCGTCGAATAAACTCATACCGAAAGATATGACAGCTATAATGATTACAATTACAGTGATGACGGCAGATGCGCCTTTCTTTGCAGTTTTCCCCGTTGCCTGTCCGAGCGAAGGTCCCTTTTTATTCTTTAAACCGGCAAGAACCGGCTCCGCATCTCTGACCGAAGGAGTCGTTCCTGCTTCAAGAGCCTTTGATAATGATCTGACGGCAGGAATATCGAGCTTACCGGCCAGATGCCCCAGCTGATCTGTTCGAGGAGCTTCTGTCACTTTGACATCTTCAGGAATATCCGTCTCATATGGCGAAACTGATGAGTACTGTTTGTATAGTACTGAAGCCAGAGGCTCTTTTGCTGCTCTGAACACACCTGCGACTGCATTAGCGCAGACTACCACAGCAAAAACTATGAAGAATGAAAGAATGAAAGACGAACCGTCAAGATGACTGCCGGAGATCCAAGGAACAGGCCAACCGCGGCCGCTGTCTCCCGAATAAATCAGTCCGAAAGCAAGTACAAGCAAAGTGACGAGCAGATTCCTTTCTATAAAGGAAATGACTCTCTCACTCAACATCCCTGTTCTTTTCTGATTTGTGACCGGCTGTTCTTTCTTCTTCAATTTATCGTTTTATCCTATAAAAAGATTATCGTAATGTAATTGCGTAAACTAACAGTAAATTCATTATAGCACACAGTCAGACTGTTTTCTTAATAAATTGTAATACATGAAGCAATTAATATACGATAACAAATTATTGTTTATTCATAATATGTTATCAAATCACAAGCTGTGATAAGTAAAATGACTCCGAATATCAGTATCAAGAGTGTCTGTATATCTCCTGTCCTCTTGTAAGTTATGTATTCCGGGATCGTCTGCCTGGTTCCAGTAATGTCTGCATGTATCAGAACAGCAAAAAACGGCCATTTCAGGCCGTTTTCTGCAAGGATAGTATTATTTTAGCTGAAATGTTTTCAATCTGTTCTCATGCGAAATATCAGTCTTCGTATGTCTTTCTGAGGATATAGAATCCGTCACTGTTTGCATCGATAATGATATTTCCTCTGTCGTCTACTACTACGTCCTCTGTCATAGCCATCATCGGGCCAGGGAACGGGAAGCACTTCTTAGTAGGATTCGGAGGTATGAAGTATGCTTTCTCCTTGATATAGAAAGGATCAGATACATCATATACTCTGAGTCCGGCTGCGAAATAGCAGTCATAAACGACGTCTGTTCTCTGCTCAAGCCAAGGCTTGTTGCTCATCGGTTCGTGAACATTGTGAGGTCCGAAAGGTCCGCCCTTTGAACCTTCTGCAAGCATGTAAGTGTTGAAGTTCGGTGCAGGGAAATCCTCAGGAACTTCAGGATACGGGAACTCTGCTATGAGAACAGGATTTGTCG
>SVCR01000165.1 GCA_015058265.1 Clostridiales bacterium | reverse complement strand
TGAAGAGCATTAGGTCCGTTATTGGCGGTCAGGTGATACTCCCTGCCGTCTATGGTGAATGCGGCACCGCCGATCCTGTTGGCGAATCTTCCGACTGTCGCTCCGACAGATCCTGAGCCGTTCTCATAACCCGAAACATCATCGTGTCCGAGAACGACATCACGCATATTGCCGTCCCTGTCAGGGACAAGAAGTCTCACAAGCGCAGCACCGTAATCTGTAACATGCGCTTCAATACCGGCAGCATTCCTCAGTATATGAAGACTTGCCTGCCTGCCGTCTTTGAGCTTTCCGAAATTCATGATCATAGAGATATCTCCCCGCAAGCATATGCGTTCATAAACAGTGTGTTCCGGAAATCCATGTCATGCAGACATGGACTCTTTTAATTGTAGGACCTGTACTTCTGAGTTACAATAAATATAAATACATATAAAGTAAGGCGGGGAGGAGAGAAGGCATGCTGCCGATCAATATATATACGGTAACCAGGGTCAGAGATGAGAGACTGTTCAATATCATTGAAAAACATGCGGCTGATGATCATGATACACACAGGATCAAGGTGCACGAGATAGAATCTCTTTGTCTCCTGGCGGATGCTCTTATTGCGGAGGGCATTACTGTCAGGGACTCGGACGGTTTTTACTTTGGCTTCACGATCCCTCAGATCGGCAAAGAGCTGGATCTTCTCAAAGTGACTGCGAAATACTGCCTTAATATAGAACTGAAGTCACAGGAAGTGCCGGAAGAACAGATCCACACGCAGCTCATCAAGAACCGCCACTATCTGAAGCACCTCGGGAAGAGACTCATGCTGTTCAGTGTGGTGACAGATACAATGACTTGTTTCAGGCTTTCGCAGAGAGGCAATCTCGTAAAGACCGGGATCGGCGAGATCGCGGAAGCAATAAAGAATTGCGATGATCACTATGATATTCATATCGAGCGTTCCTTCAGACCGTCGGAATATCTGATATCACCTGTGAAAACACCGGATAAGTTCCTCCGGGCAAAGTATTTCCTGACTCCGGCGCAAGAGTACATCAGGAATGAATTGCTCAAGTGCATAGACGGAACTATGGAGGGTGCTTTCTTCCACATAGCCGGCAGGCCGGGAACAGGAAAGACCCTTCTGCTGTATGATCTGGCAAAGTCATTATCTGAAAGAGGAAACACTGTGATGATCCATTGCGGTGAGCTGACGGAAGGAGATCTCATCATATCCAAAGCGATAGATTCTCTCGAGATCATCTCGGCTGACGACATTACGGAGGATACCGACCTCAGCGGTTTTGACTTCGTGGCGGTAGATGAATCACACAGCCTTCTGGAGAGCACTTTCAAGCATATAGTTTCGACGGCAAGAGCTAATGAGCAGATCTGCATATTCTCCTCAGATCCGGAGATCGCGCTTACCAATGCTGAAAAGGACAGGAATATAGCCGGACAGATAGAGGCGCTGGAACCTGAAAGAGAATTCGTCCTGTCAGAGAGGATGCGCTTGAATACAGAGCTGTATACATTCATAATGACGCTCAAGCATCTGTCGTACAGATCAGAGAGAAAATATACATTCTTCGATGTTTCCGTGAACTACGCGAACAACATTGACGAAGCAAGACAGGAGATCGAGTACTATCGGAACGGCGGATACATGTTCATAAATGCCTGCAGGAAGAAGGACGATCCTTTCGCTGATCTTGACGATAGTGCCGGATGCGATCGCCTTATCGGCCAGGAGTATGACAAGGTCGTGATGCTGATGGACAGCAGCTTCAGCTACGACAAGGACGGATTCCTGAAAGGGATACCGCAGCCGGATCCGGAAAACATCTATCCGAATCTGTTCTATCAGGGGATCACACGCGTAAGAGAGAAGTTGGCGCTCGTCATACTTGATGCTCCTGAGCTGTTCAGCAAAATAGCATCGATAATAGACGGCAGCGATCATCAGAGCAGGACAGAGCATACGCCAAAAGGAATAAAATAGGAGGAAGAGATGAGAAAAATACTTGTAGTAGTAGATATGCAGAATGACTTTATCGATGGGGCGCTCGGAACGCCTGAAGCGGTTGCGATAGTGGAAAATGTCAAAGCTAAGATCCGCTCATACAGTCCGGAGAATATCATCGCAACGATGGATACTCATCACGAGGATTATCTTCAGACTCAGGAAGGAGCTAAGCTGCCAGTCGAGCACTGCATCAGGGGAACTGAAGGATGGAAGATCAGAGAGGATATAGCAGAGCTGCTGACAGGAGCGGCGATCTATGAGAAGCCGGCATTCGGCAGCATGGAACTCGCCCGTGACCTTGCGAAGATATCAGAAGAGGAAGAGATCGAGCTGGAGCTGATAGGACTTTGCACGGATATCTGTGTCGTATCAAATGCGCTTATCCTCAAGGCCGCTATGCCTGAAGTGCAGGTATCAGTAGACGCTTCGTGCTGCGCCGGAGTCACGCCTGAGACACATGAAGCGGCTCTGACAACAATGCAGACATGTCAGGTCAACATAAGAAGAGCCTGATTTTCATTTCAGCTGCCATATAAAGGTGATTATTATAATATAGCCCGGCTGTTCGCATAGATACCCGTTGAAAAGCCCGGATTGACCGGCGGGCACATTTGCTGATACAATCTAAACAGATATTAATATTGCGGAGGAATTATGAGATTTGTGATCCAGAGGGTGCAGCACGCATCCGTTACTGTAGATGGTGAAGTCATTGGAAAGATAGGAAGAGGCTATATGGTCCTCATCGGAGTTTGCGAAGAAGACGACGAGGCGATAGCCGACAAGATGACAGACAAGATGATCAAGCTGCGCATCAATGAAGATGCAGAGGGCAAGACCAATCTCAGCCTCGCAGATGTAGGAGGCGAACTCCTGCTAATATCACAGTTCACTTTGTACGCGAACTGCAAGAAGGGAAACAGGCCGTCCTTCGTTGAAGCCGGATCCCCGGACAGAGCAAATGAACTGTATGAATATATAATTGACAGATGCAGAAAATCAGTACCTGTTGTTGAGAAGGGATCCTTCGGAGCTCATATGGAGGTCGAGCTTCTCAATGACGGACCGTTTACTATAGTGCTGGATTCAGACAGGCTGTAAAACAACTGATCCTGCAGATCTGACAGAAGATGCCCGGCCGACCGGGGATGAGTAAGGATACTTCCGGGAAGGAGGATCCGGAAATGAATAACAAGAGAATCACTACTATAATCGCTCTTTTAGTGGCATCAGTTTTGGTGTTCACTTCTTTTGCTGCAGTTTTTGCGGAAGAGAGCAGCGCATATCCGGTTGAAGGACAGCAGAATGAAAACATGGCAGCTGACAATGAAGTGCCGGATGCGGATCAGGAACAGGCAGCTGTCGATGCCGATGCGCCGGAATTTGAGGATAGCGCGGAAGCCATGATGGAGGGCACAGTCTCCGGGGACGGCGAGACTCAGACAGAGCCGGAAGTCGTTGTCTGTGAGCACGAATGGAGCGAATGGACTACGGTCAAAGCTGCTACTTTCTTTGAGGCGGGAAGCCGCGAGAGGATCTGCAATCTGTGTGGAGAGACAGAACGGGAGACGATCGCTAAGAAGATCGCCAGAAACCGCTGGGCTAAGAACGGCAATAAGAGATACTACTTTAATAATAAAGGCAGGAAGATCAAAGGCTGGCACAAGATAAAAGCTTCCAATAAGAAGAATGCGAAGATCGCATGGTGCTACTTCGACGGGAAAGGAGTATTCCGCAAGAAAGTCAGCAAGGATGTAAAGAATAAATGGGTCAAGATCGGAAAGAAGACCTTCTACTTTACTAACAGAAGCAAGCTCGCGCCGAGAGGCTTCCGGATGATAAACAGCAAGCTGTACTACTTCAACAAGAGCCGCACACTTCGCAAGAGCCGCTTCAAATACAAGGGAGTCAAGTACAGACCTAACAGGAAGAACGGGCAGATCACCGGTGATCAGTTTTACATCTACATATACAGGACCTTCGTTCTGGTGGACATCTCCAGTCAGAGAATGAGGTTCTACAAGAACGGCAGACTCAAACTCAGAGCTGATGTGATCACGGGAAAGAGGGGCGTACATGATACACCGACCGGCACGTTCAGCATAAGATATAAGAAGAGGAATATAACACTCAGCGGCGGAGCATATGTCCACTACTGGATGGCCTTCATCGGCACCAGTCACGGGATGCATGATGCTGTCACCTGGAGGAGCAGCTCGGAATTCTCCAATCACCGCACTTACATTTATAATGGTTCGCACGGCTGTATCAACATGAGATACGGAGATGCGGCAAAGCTGTACAGGACGGCTCCTACGGGGACACCTGTCATAGTGCAGCACTGATTTTGATCGAAAGAGAGGAACGCATATTATGAAAACACTTCTGACCGGGGGAGCCGGATACATCGGATCCCATACTGCAGTTGCAATGCTTGATGCCGGCCATGATGTCGTTATAGTAGACAATTACTACAACAGCTCGCCGGAAGCCTGCGAGCGCATCCGGACTATCACAGGTAAGAGCGTGGCATGCTATGAGGCTGACGTAGCAGACAGCGCTGTGATGAGAGAGATACTGCGCAAAGAGAAGCCTGACTGCATAATACACTTTGCCGGGCTCAAGGCTGTCGGAGAATCTGTCGACAAACCGGTAGAGTATTACCGTAACAATATCGATACGACACTGACCCTCCTTGAGTGTATGAAGGAAGAGGGCATCACCAAGCACGACCTGGGGCGCGACGGCTTTTTGGAACGCGCCTGGAAATGGTATGAAAA
>SVCR01000164.1 GCA_015058265.1 Clostridiales bacterium | reverse complement strand
GATGCCTCAGAGTACTCGTCCTGCCTCCGACAAGATCCGCCGGCTCCCCTGTATTGAGTATGTCTTTTCCGATCTTCTTATCCGGGAATATCCTCAATATATCTTCTATCAGCTCTGAAGGTCTCAGAGCTGAGCCGTTCTCATCGGACGCCGTATAGCTGATCCACAGCTCCGCATCAGGCCTGGAAAGATTTCTGTAAATGGCGAGCCGCTCTTCCTCACGCCTCACTTGTTCAGATTTGCATGCTTCGAATCCGTTCTCGGCAAGTCTGGCTTCTTCCTGTTCAGCAAACAGTCCCGAGCCTGAGCCGCCCTGCGGTATCACCCCGTCATTCGCTCCGACCACGACTATCGCTTTTACTGAGCCGACTCTTGTCCTCTGCATCGTACCTACGATGAGGTCATCCGGCGACGTCGGCATTATTCCTATCTCTGACTGCCTGAGTCCGACAGTGAATATGTTAAGGAACTCTTCCGCATCGAACATCTCATCGCCGAGGATCGCACCTATCTGGTCAAGTATGCTTACTATCTGGCGCCAGATCTGTACAGTCTCTTCCGCGAGGTCTCTCAGTCCGGAGCTCTCCTGCGCGGAAGCAAGTATATCAAGCTTTGCCGTCAGCAACGCGTCTTCTGTAAGGAATCTGTAGAAGTCACCGAGGAATTCCATATATGTCTGCTTTTTCCTGAGTATCGCCGACAGCCTGCCAAACAGCCCGGCTATCTGTTTCCTCGAGCTCTCGATCTGCGCCAGCTCTTCGTCGCTGTATCTGTCTCTGCCATATGTAAAAGCTCTGTTCCACAGTTTCCTGTCTATCCTGTAGCATATCGCGTAGTTCTCAAGCTTCTCTGTCTCATCCTGGTCCAGGATGCAGAGTCCCGTCTTGAGCGCTCTGAAGATGTCCTGCGTCCGCATCCCCTTTATGCATGCCGTTATCATAGCGGAGATGTATACCGCGATCCCTGATCCCGAGATGCTTCTCTTCTTATCAACGAACGACGGGAGCCCATACTCGCTGAATGCGTGCTCAAGTGCTGCTCCCCTCCTGTCCGCATCATTGCAGATCACGGCGATATCCCGGTATCTGTAGCCTTTATCACGAACAAGGTGCAGTATATACGCCGCGGCAGACTCTGCTTCATTGTAATAGTTCGCAGATTCTATTATCGTGACTCCCTCACATGCTCCTCCGGTGCTCCCGCTGCTCATCGGCTGCGGCATCACTGAATACAGCTCGTGCTCCAGATGACCGATCTCGCCGGAAGCCTTTTTCACATTGTATCTGCCGTCAGGATACATGCTGCTTATCGATCTGACAGCGCCCTTCGCTGCTCCGTTCTCTGCGGCTGCGGCTAGAAGATTATCCTTCACAGCCTCTGTGAGTCCGAACAAAGCCTCATCGGCTGCTCCTCTGTCATATGTGAGCACGATGTTGACTTCACGGCATAATGCCATGAGCTTCCCGAGCACCTTTAATGACTTTGGCGCAAAGCTGTCGAATCCGTATACCCAGACGACTGCCTTCCTGAGAAGCGGAGACTCGTCCGCCTTATCAAGGAAGAGCTCTACATAGTCCTCTGAATCAGTATATTTACCGGCAATCTTTTCATCATATGCCGTATAGATTTTGCTGATGTCGCGCATCTTGAGGCCCAGAGCATCGTCCTCCGGAAGGGTGTATGCCGTCTCTCTGTACAGCTCCGGCGTCACATCGTACTGCTTGAGCTGAGATATATAATCATTCAGCATCTCGATGAACGCAGGCTTTCTGACGTTTCTGCCATATACCTCAAGATCCTCTTTCAGTCCCGCCAGAACGCCTGTCAGCAGCATCTGACGGCCATATTTATCGATGAACCTGACGCTGCCCTGACCCAGGTCCGCTATCACATTATGCTCAAGTCTGGAAATGCTGTATACGTCCAGGCCGATCAGAGCATCTCTTCCCGTCACGCGGAACGCCTGCCTCTCAGCCTCCAGTGTGTACTGATCCGGAACCAGTACTAAAACAGGAGAGGCAGCGCTGAAACCCCTCTCCTTTATCATTTCATATATGAACTTTTCCTTATCGACGGATTCCCGCCCGTAGTAGATATTGACCATATATAATCCTTTTACACGGCAGTGATCGCATCCGTTCGGGACCGCTCGCGCTTAGTCCTGCGCTGCGTAGCACTCACATCTGCTCGTAAACTCGCAGTGTCGAGTGCGTATCACGCAGCGGTTCTAAGCTTACGCTTCGCCTGCGGCTTGCGTTCGCTAAGAACCGGCGTTGCGGATGTCCCTCAGGATGTGATCACTGTCGTGCATGATGATTAATCTATATGTACCTCTAGCTGCGCAGTCGTCATAGTCCGCTGATACACATCAGTCAGAACACCATTGAACACGATGTCACAGTCCTTCATCGGCGCATCTTCAACGCTCAGGTCGCTCTGCTTGATCACTCGGATCGTCTTTCCGGAAGGTGCTGTCTTAATGATTTTTCCCTCCGGATCGCAGATATCAAAGATGAACTGAATGGTATCTCCTGTATTCAGGTTCTGCGTCACTCTTGAATTCAGGACGTCTGAGAATGAATGCGTATCGATAGGATAATAGCCTGTAATATGACCCTTTACAGGCCCGTCGGCTCCTTCTTCAACAGGATCCCATTCTATGGTGAGCATTATATCTTCATCATCATTCAGCCTTGCACGGACTTTTCCTGTGAATATCTCACTGTCTTCGGTCAGCCTTACAGGATCCGCTTCATAACATACGAGCTCTCCTCCGATGTGTACCCATCTCTCGTCCATCGTTATCGTAGGATGTCCCACTTCATCCACACCGCCGACCTGGTCTTTGCCAAGATACTGAAGGTTGCCATTCTTTCCGGTCTCTTTCCACACCATGGTCTGGCAGTCGGTGATGATATCCCATGCCTGCTCAGGAAGCTCGATCTTATACTCATCGTATTCACCGCCCATCTCTGTAAGCGGTATGTCGATCACCATGTCTACGTCGCTGTAATCTTCAAAGCCTTTTACGTACCATTCTTCTCCGGTGTAGTCGGTCTCGCCGAACATGGAGACGAGTGATGATATGAAGTCCTGTTCCTCGTCGCCGTTTCCTTCCAGCGTCGGGCTTTCTCCCTGGTCGGCAGCCTTCTTCTGCTGTGCCGCCATGATGCTGAATATATCATTGAAGACTTTGCGCTCGTTCTTGAGCGACATCGCCTTGAGCTCTTTGCTGGTGTCAGAGTACATGTGGATCGCCTTGTATGGGAACGCGAAAGCGATGCCATTCACGCCTTCTGCGGAATTCTTGTTCCTGTAGAGGACACTCGCGCGCAGCTTGTTTATGATATCCTTTATCTCCTCATCTCCTGCGATCCTGTCATCGTAGTCTGCTTTGTACAAGACCGTCAGATAATCGATCAGGTCGATCTGGATATCGTCGCGGAAATTGTATGCGTTGGAGCCGGCGACAGCCATGTCCGCATACGCGCCGGAGTCTTCCTTTAATATCTCGTCAGCCATTAACAGGAAGTCAACGAGCTCATCATACGCCGGCTTTGCAAGCGTGGTGTCTACGAGAGAGAGCGTCGATTCGGTGTCAGGCTTTCCGTCGTCATCCTTTACGATGGTGTTCACCTGGTCGAAGCACGACAGCAGGTCAACAGCAAAATCTTCGGTGCTCATTCCAGGATCTTCTGCAAGCTTTCCAAACGGCGACGTATAATACCATCCGTAGCCGCCCTCGACCTCTTCAGACGCAAGGTAGTAGTCGGTGTACGGCTCGAGCTTCGCGGCTATCTCCAGGTCCTGCATCAGGCACGCATCAAAACCTATAACATCGAACTTCATGTCTGCCTTCTTGATGGCTTTGATGACTTCCGAGGTATTCATGCACGTGCTGGAGTCTTTGCTCCTCTTTTTGTTGAGGTCATCCTGCCCGTAGCCCATAGCGACTCCGCCGCCGTGATCCCAGAGGACGAGCATCTTCCTGTCGGCCTTATATTTATCTTTCGCCCAAAGCAGGAAATCTTCCAGGCTCTTCTGCTCTGACATACATGTGTCGTCCGGAAGGTCTTCGATCTTCTGCAGCGATCCGCCGCTTATCTCATATCTTCCATATGATTCTCTATCTATCCCTCCGGTGAACCAGCGCCTGGATCCTCCTGCCTGAACGATGAACTTCAGCGAATCGCCCTTATTTGTCGCTTCTATCATCTGCTTTATGTTCGCGCTTGCATATCCGCCTCTGTCTTCCAGATCGGCACCTACGATATACGCGAGCACCACGACGCTCTTATCCTGTGAATGATCAGGGAAGTACTTCTCCCTGCTGACTTCCATCGTATCGATAAGGGCCGCGTCGCTTCCCATAGCATCCTCTCTGGACACTACTTCTTCAGTTCCCGTTACATCTTTGGTCTTATCATGGAAGTCTTCCAGCATCCAGTCGACCATTGGGCCCGGCATGTGTGTACGTATAGTGATGAACCCGACTACAGCAACGAGCGCTATTATCTCGGCGCCTGAAATCAAGGCAATAAGTCCCTTTATCAGCCAGTCTATCCACTTCGGGAACTGCTTGACAGGCTTCAGCTCAAGCGGCGTGTACTCCGCCCTGCTCAGACCGAGAACGATCAGGAAGAGCTGCGGGAACATGATCAGCAGGATCCTGAAAAAAACACCTTTTCCGAAGCTCTTGCCCAGCTTCCAGTAGAGTCTTACAAGAAACCATCCGTAGACCACCACGGCGATCATCATGAAGATCTTTCCCATACCGATCTGCGGGCTGAGATAGACCGCCGCACATATGAAAACTGCGGAGATGATGAACGGCCTGTAGAATGATCTGAGCAGTCGGAACAGGACC
>SVCR01000163.1 GCA_015058265.1 Clostridiales bacterium | reverse complement strand
TTGAATTTCTCAGCGATGAACTCCTTGACTGCGTCTGTCTGAAGAGCTGCAACAAGTGCTTTGGTCTTCTCGCTGTTCTCGTTGCCTGCATTGACAACGACAACATTTACATAAGTTTCAGCAGCTTCTGAATCCTCTGCCTCATAAGCAACTGCATCATCAGTTGTCAGGCCTGCGCCGAGAGCGTAGTTAGCGTTGATGACGCCAAGTGCTACATCCGGAAGAGCCGAAGGGATAGTTGCTGCTTCGAGCTCAACGATCTCGATATTCTTAGGGTTGTCAACGATGTCATTCTTGGTAGCCTCGAGTCCGACGCCTTCCTTAAGTGAGAGGACTCCGTTGGCTGCAAGGAGCTGGAGAGCTCTTGCTTCGTTAGTTACATCGTTAGGAACAGCGATCTTGTCTCCGTCTTCTAGTGCGTCGAACGAGTCCTTGGTTCCCTTGTAAGCACCCATTGCCTCATAGTGAACATTGCCTACAGCAACAAGGTCAGTGCCGTTCTCAGCATTGTACTGATCGAGATATGGTACATGCTGGAAGTAGTTAGCATCAACATCTCCGTCGGTTGTTGCTACGTTAGGCTGTACATAGTCATCAAACTCTACAACTTCGAGAGTCCATCCTTCTTCAGCGAGAGCGTCCGCAACAGAATTGAGGATCTCTGCGTGAGGTGTCGGCGATGCAGCTACTTTGATAGTCTTATCTGCTTCGTCTCCGCCACCGCCGCCGCATGCTGTGAGGAGTGCAAGTACAAGAGCAAGTACTGCTGCGAGAATTCCCAGTCTTTTGATATTTTTCATCATGTTACCCCTTTCTTGTTATTGTTCCTTTGAGAGTTCTTTTGATTGTTCTGTTGATATTAATTGACCCTTATGGGTTATTAACTGTGATCAGTTGATGCGGTTGTCGTATTTTGCGACCACCTTGACGCCTATCTCCTGGAGTATCTGGACCATTACCACGAGTATCACTATCGTTATCCACATTATCGATGGCTGGAATCTGTAAAGTCCGTATCTGATAGCTATCTCTCCGAGTCCGCCGGCCCCGACGATACCTGCCATTGCAGTGTATCCCAGAATATTGATCGTTGCTACAGCTGCTCCGTTAAGAAGTGACGGTCTTGCTTCAAGGAGGAGTACCTTCCACACTATCTGCAGATTGCTCGCTCCCATTGCCTGAGCTGCCTCGATGACCCCCGGGTCTACTTCCAGAAGCGACTGTTCAACGAGCCTTGCCACGAACGGCGCGGCCGCAACGATCAGTGCTGCTGTAGCTGCTTCCTTTCCTATCCCTGTTCCGATGAGCTTACGTATGTAAGGCATCAGCGCTATCATCAGGATCAGGAACGGAACCGATCTGAGTATGTTGACTATGAACCCTACAATTTTGTTATACAGTCCTAAAGGTCTTATGCCTCCCGGAGCTGTAACGATGAGTGATACGCCTATAGGAAGCCCGATAATATATGAGACAACGGTACATACCACTATCATGTATAAAGTATCGAGAGTTCCCTGTCCGAGAAGGCCTGCTAATTCGTTAAAATTCATTATTCGCTGACCTCCTCTCTGAATCCGTGAAGCGGATAATCATAATAATCCGAATCCTCATCTATCTCCGTAAAGTCCACACCTTCCTTGATAAGGAATGCCTTCTGCTTTTCTGCTGCTTCCTTGTCATCTGACAGAGCGATGACCATCTGGCCTCTCTGCTCATCCAGCAGGGCATCCATGTTTGCGTACAGGAGATTGACAGGCTCTCCCGTCTCCAGGATCATGTTGGAAATGATCGGCTTGTAAGCTGTCTGCTCATTAAATACCAGCCTCAGCCTGTTCCTGACTGCAGTCCTCACCGCAGGTGTTTCCTTGTCCTCACTGTCAGGGAAGAACAGCTTCCTTGCCGCTCTTGTCTTCGGTCTTGCAAAGACCTCCTGCACTTCGCCTCTTTCAACGATCTCGCCGCCTTCAATGACTGCGACCTTATTGCAGAGCTGTTTGATGACTCCCATTTCGTGAGTTATGACCACAAGTGTTATGCCTCTCTCTTCGTTGATCTGTCTGAGCAGTCTCAGGATCGATCTTGTGGTCTTAGGGTCGAGAGCGGATGTAGCCTCATCACACAGGATGACTTCAGGATCTGATGCCAAAGCTCTTGCAATGGCCACTCTCTGTTTCTGCCCTCCCGACAGCTGCGATGGATAGGAATGTGCTCTGTCCTCCAGATCTACGACCTTGAGAAGTTCTTTTGCTTTCTCCAGTGCTTTCTGCTTAGGCACTCCTGCAAGTTCAAGAGGAAAGCATATATTTCCTATTGCATCTCTCTGCATGAGGAGGTTGAACTGCTGGAAGATCATGGAGATCTTGCGTCTGTGGAGATTGAGATCTTTGCTCCTCAGCCCTGTCAGAACATTCCCGTCGAACAGGACCTTTCCCTCAGTCGGCTCTTCGAGGAGATTGATCGTTCTGACGAGAGTTGACTTTCCTGCTCCCGACAGACCGATGATCCCGTATGAATCCCCGGCCTTGATATCCAGATTGATATCCTTCAGTGCGACGACCTTGCCGTTCTTGGTATCGAACTCTTTAGTCACCCCCTGAAGGCTTATGATACTATCACTCAATGCGGCTCCTTTCATTTTCATCTCATCCCGCTCATTCACATTGCTTATATGCAAGTGCCGATATGGTCTGATACTAAATCAGGGGCAGGTCCTAACGACCTGCCCCTTAATGTACATGAGAAAACTCATAGTGTCTGGCTTCGTTATGACCTTATCCTATGCTGTTATCCGGCTATGCACATGCACATGCCCATCATTCTCATTTCCATCATCATGCTGTTTCTGTTCATGTGAATGTGCTCCTTTCATAGAATAAGTTCGAGTGTTACTATATCCCTATTAGTGCAATATGTCAACAATAATCGGGATTTTTTGTTGTTTTTCACAAAGAACACCTTTTCAGGTAAGCCGATCATTTTTCCTCGGCGTTCTCTTCTCCGGAGGACTTTTCTCTCAGCCATTTGCAGAACTCTTTCATTTCGTCCATGTTCTTGAAAGCTCTGAGCGGCACCGGCATTATCATAGTGTCACTCATCCATACATAGACAGCATCCTCTGTAAGATCTACGAGTTTGATGTCCTTATACAAGAAATTCTGAACATCGCTTCCCGCTCTGGTCGAGAACGCCTCGTCTTCAAAAGAAATGACATTCTCATTCGCGTGGACACGGTCTGCACTGTTTGCCGAAGCGTTTATTGCTTTGTCCTGCTGTCTGAGGACAAGCGTCTCCGCGAACCCGATCCCGACTATGAGCAGCACTGCCGCTACAGCATACATGAGAAAAGTAAATTTCTTATCGACATGAAATACTGTAAACAATCCGGCCAGAGCGATGGCGGACACTATGTAAGTGAGCCTCTGCTGTCTCACCATTTTATGCCCCTGGTCGGTATACATGATGCGGTAACGAGCGAATGCTCTGAAATCCTCATCATTAAAAGTAAAATGAAGTTCCTTCTTCCTGTTATTAGCTGCCATAGTCACATCTCCTCTTCTATAAGTTCTATCCGTTAAATGAACTGTCTATGTATTCAGTGAATTCTTCTGTTACAGAATCCCTGAAAAAGCTCCACACCTCCGGATACTTCCTGATCTCAGGCAGTATCGTATCCATAGTTATTCCCAGTATCTCTTCGTTCCCTTCGCGCCACATGTTCTCAACATATCCGCAGAACATCCTTCTTAATCTGCCGCCGGATCCTGCCGCTATCATCTCTATGAAGTGATCCGCCGCATGTATGAAATACCCATGCGCGTCGAGAGCCTCGTCCCCTCCGAAATCCCGGTAATCATCGTAAGCAGCAGAGTAGATCGTGCTCAGGGATCTGACAAAACCTTTGATATCTTTGGTCCTCGGTCCTGTTCTCCTGACCGGTGCAGGCCTGATACCATCGACCTCAAATTTCTCTATCCAGGGATATTTCTCATATCTGACGCGGATCCTGCCGCTGATCACAACGCCATCTTCCGGGAGAAAGACTCTCCCGAGAGGCGACTCGTCCGATGCAAATCCTTCGGGTATCTCATCACCGCCGGTAAAACTTACCGACATCTCCTTTCTCGGAGGATCGCATCATGTCGTAAAGGTCTCGACCCTCAGCACGATATCGCGGAATCCCAGCTTGTGCATATATTCTATTGCATTGTCATTTAGATCGATCATATTTTTCCGAGCTTCCTGCCATTCATGCGATACCGGTTCGTAATAACAGATCAGCCCGTACCCCTATCTGGGCGGAACATATCCTGTATCAGGGTCTCCGACAACAGACCAGCTGACCGGTCTTCCATCCTCAAGGACTATCTCATATCCGCTCCCCGGAAGAGGTGTCCAGTCCCACATATTCTCCTCATAGACCCCGGGAAAGAACCTGTCCATGATGTATGTGATAACGCCTCCGTGTGCTACAACTATGATCTTTTCTTTCTGCTCGGCCAGTTCCCTTTCTATGATCTCATCGATGCCTTTTCCTGTCCTCTCTCTGAAGCTCGCATCACTGTCGCCGTTTTCAAAGACGAGTTCCTCCGGGTCCAGCTCTCCCATCAGCCATCTGCGGCCAAAGTCATCTTTCATCACTTCACGGGCAGTCATCATTTCATATTGCCCGAGATTGACCTCCTTAAGCAGAGGCGCAACGGAATGATCTGTCTCTCCGTACATCGCGTGCAATGTCTGCTCTGTCCTCAGCATGCCGGATGTATATATCGCAGCATCTTCGGGATCAGGGTAAGTGCCGGCATCCGCCATTTCGCGGAAATACTGCTGGATCACGTAGGATTCCGGCGTCGTGTTGGCAGCCGGTATCCGT
>SVCR01000162.1 GCA_015058265.1 Clostridiales bacterium | reverse complement strand
ACATCTCCGGTACTGGTCAATAATACCAGCACCCGCAAGGATCATGTTGAGGCGATGATCAAGACGGCATACAAGTATAAGGGTGACCCGTATGCCAATCGCTGGTCACGCGCTCCGGGCAGCGGCGGTGTAGACTGCTCAGGCCTGGTGATGCAGGCGTGCTACGGAGCCGGGGTAGACCTCTGGCCTAGCAATCCGCACAGACACAGATACGGCGCGGCAAGATACGAGTGGGAGTCCCGCGAGATCGCAAGGATGAGCAACCTCAAGACCGTATCTTACGGAAACCGCAAGAGAGGAGATCTGATATTCTTCTGCAACAGCAGCGGTACAGTCATCCATGTCGCTATATATCTGGGCGGAGATAAGATAATCCATTCCACAACAGTGGGAGGACATGTAATAGTATCCGGAATGGGCGGAGGCGCATTCGGAAGGATCTGCAAAGTCAAGAGAGTATTCATTTCGTAGTAATGAGCTTATACAGGTAATACACAATTAAGGAGTAATTATGATTTTCGGAGCTATACTTGCCGGTGGTATCGGCAGCCGCATGGGAAATGTAGAAAAACCAAAGCAGTTCCTGCATATAGGCAGGAAGCCAATACTTATCCACACTGTCGAGAAGTTCATAATCAACGACAAACTGGACAAAGTCATCGTGCTTTGCCCTGACCAGTGGCTGGCATATACCAAGGATCTGCTTGAGAAATACATCCCGGGTAATGACGTAGCTGTCATCAAAGGCGGCAGCAGGCGTAATGAGACCATACTGAACGCCATTTCATATATAGAAGAGAATTTCGGACTTGATGAAGAGACCATTCTCGTCACTCATGACGCAGTGCGTCCGTTCGTTACACACCGTATCATTGAGGAGAACATCGAGATGGCGCAGCAGGGAGCAGCATGCAATACGGTCATACCTGCTACAGATACTATAGTGGAGAGCAGGGACGGTAAGACCGTATCCCTGATACCTGACAGATCGATGTATTATCAGGGTCAGACCCCGCAGACTTTCAGAGCCAAGAGATTCAGAGATCTGTATCTCAGCCTGAGCGAAGAAGAAAAGGCGATCCTGACCGATGCGGCCAAAGTGTTCGTCGTCAAGGGAGATGAGGTAAGGATCGTACTCGGAGAGACCTTCAACATCAAGGTCACATATCCGTATGACCTGCAGCTTGCAGAGACCCTGCTCGGAGGAAACAAGTAGTGCTTAACACAGTATACAGACTTGTAGAGCCAAGAAGAATAGAGGCAGAATTCTGTGATATAGACGCGGCCGGCGATGATGTGCTTGTCCGCCCGACCTATCTCTCGATCTGCAACGCCGACCAGCGGTATTTCCAGGGGACCAGACCACCGGAAATACTCCGCAGGAAGCTTCCTATGGCTTTGATCCATGAAGGGATCGGCGAGGTCCTGTACGATTCCCGCAAAGAGTACAACCCCGGAACAAGAGTAGTGATGATCCCTAACACTCCTGTCGAGGAAGACGACATCGTTGCTGAGAACTATCTCAGGAGCAGCAAATTCCGCGCCAGCGGTGTGGACGGCTTCATGCAGGACATCGTAGCGATCAGGAGAGACAGGATCGTCGTCCTCCCGGAGTGGATAGACAACAGAGTAGCGGCATTTACCGAGCTGGTATCTGTTTCCTACCACACGATAAACAGATTCGACCGGAAAGCTCATGCAAGAAGAAATGTCCTCGGCATATGGGGAGACGGCAATGTTGCTTTCATAACGGCACTTCTCCTGAAGAAGAGATTTCCTGAGAGCAAAGTGCTGATTTTCGGCAAGCATGAATACAAGATGAGTGAATTCGTTTTTGCTGACGAATACTATCATATCGATGAGATCCCTGAAGATCTCATGGTCGACCATGGATTTGAGTGCGTGGGAAGAGCAGGCTCGGGGATATCCATCAATCAGATGATAGATCACATCAATCCTGAGGGTTGTATCGCGGCGATGGGGGTCTCGGAGGAGAATGTTCCGCTGAATACAAGAATGATCCTCGAGAAAGGACTGACCTTATACGGAAGCAGCAGGAGCGGCTATGAAGACTACTGCGGTCTGCTGAAGCTGTATGAGGAGAGACCGGAGATCGTGGAGTATCTGACCCGCATTGTCGGAACGGTCAAAGAAGTTCACACAACAGATGACATGGTCGCCGCTTTCGATTCTGATATACAGAAGCGCGGCGGAAAGACGATAATGGTCTGGAAGAAGTAAAGGAGTCAGTTATGCAAGCAGTGATCCTGGCAGCCGGTATGGGCAAGAGGCTCAAGGAGCTAACTAAGAACAATACCAAGTGTATGGTCAAAGTCAACGGTGTGACACTGATCGAGCGCATGCTCCGTCAGATCGAGAGGCAGAAGGTCTCCCGCATCATTATCGTTGTCGGATATGAGGGGCAGAAGCTGATAGACTACATCGGCACTCTCAATATCGATACTCCGGTTACCTTTATAGATAACCCGATCTACGACAAGACCAACAACATCTATTCGCTTTACCTTGCGAGAGACTGGCTGTGCAAAGAGGATACGCTTCTCTTTGAGTCGGATCTCATCATAGAGGACTCCGCGCTGGATGATCTCGTGAACGATCCGCGCGAGACACTCGCTTTGGTAGATAAATATGAGCCGTGGATGGACGGCACATGCCTCAAACTCAACGAAAACGACGAGATCATTGACTTTGTCCCGGGCAAGAGACTTGATTTCAATGAACTCGATGAATACTACAAGACAGTCAATATTTATAAATTCAGCAAAGATTTCTCAACATACCACTACGTTCCGTTCCTGGAAGCTTATCAGACGGCTCTCGGAAGGAATGAGTACTATGAGCAGGTGCTCAAAGTCATCGCGATGATAGACGGGCCGGTGATCCGCGCAAGAAGGCTGACCGGGGAGAAGTGGTATGAGATAGATGATATACAGGATCTGGATATTGCAGAATCGCTTTTCGCTCCGGATGACGACCTTCGCGTACATCTCATGATGGCGCGCTACGGAGGCTACTGGAGATATCCTAAACTCCTCGATTTCTGCTATCTGGTCAATCCGTATTTCCCTCCGCAGAGACTCAAGGATGAGCTCAGGTCGAATTTCGACGTCCTGCTGACAGAGTATCCGAGCGGCATGAAGGTGAACAGCCTGCTCGCTGCCAAGAACTTCGGGGTCAGGCAGGAGAATATCGTCGTCGGCAACGGAGCTGCGGAGCTTATCAAATCGCTGATGGAAAGGCTGGAAGGAAATACCGGCTTCGTGAGACCGACTTTCGAAGAGTATCCGAACAGATACGGAAGAGATGAATCTGTCAACTATATCCCTATAAACAGGGACTTCTCGTATACAGCAGACGATATCATGGGATTCTTCGGAAGCACCGATATCAGCAATCTGATCATAGTGAATCCGGATAATCCGAGCGGTAACTACATCCCGAAGAAGGATATTCTCAAATTAGCTGAGTGGAGCAAGCGCAAAGGACTGACCCTGATCATCGACGAATCCTTCGTTGACTTTGCTGACGAGGAAGACAGCTCTATCATCGATCAGGATATCCTTATGGATAATCCGCACCTGTTCGTTATGAAGAGCATATCCAAGTCATACGGAGTACCGGGCATCAGACTCGGCATACTGGCTTCGGGCAATACAGAGATAATCGACTATATAAAGAAAGACGTAGCGATCTGGAACATCAACTCTATGGGAGAGTACTATATGCAGATCGCTGAGAAGTATAAGAGTGACTACGCGTCCGCGCTGGTGCAGATCAGAGCTGAACGAGCCAGATTCCAGAAAGCGCTCGCCGGCATCGAAGGCATCAGGGTGATACCTTCACAGGCCAATTATGTGATGGTCGAGCTGACAGGCGGCGTAAGACCTCACGAGCTCGTCAAACGACTGCTTATCAAGTACGACATACTTATCAAAGATCTGAGAGGCAAGACAGGCGGGAATTATCTGCGCCTTGCCGTAAGAAATACCGAAGACAACGACAGACTTATAGAAGCACTCAAGCAGGAGCTCAACTCTATCAAGGAGGTAGCCTCTAAATGACAATGCTTTACATCGATCCCGGCACCGGGAGCATGCTCTTCACCATTCTGCTGGGGATCCTCGGAGCAGGCGTATACTCTCTGAGAGATGCGCTGGTCAAGTTCAGGTTCTACATCAGCGGCGGAAAGGCTGAAAAAGCAGATGCCGACACACCGGATTACGTTATATTCGCAGATCACAAGCGCTATTGGAATGTATTCGAGCCGATCTGCGATGAGTTTGAGCGCCGCGATTTAGAGCTGGTATACATGACAGCATCCCCTGATGATCCTGCGCTGAGCAAGCCGTATAAACATGTCAGATGCGAATTCATCGGCGAGGGGAACAAGGCTTATGCCAAGCTCAACATGCTGAGAGCGGACATCCTTCTCTCTACGACGCCGAGTCTGGATGTCTTCTACTGGAAGAGGTCGAAGAATGTGAAATACTATGTCCACATTCCTCATGCCGCAGATGACATCGTCAAGTACAGGATGTTCGGCATCGATTACTATGATGCCATCCTTACGACAGCAGACTATCATGAGCGCCAGATCAGGACGCTTGAAGAGAAGAGGGGCCTTCCTCCTAAAGAGATAGTCAAAGTCGGACTGACATACATGGACACGATGAAAGAGCGCCTCGAGAACGCTGAGCCGCTGCCTGCGCCTACAGACGGCAGACAGACAGTCCTGCTCGCGCCGTCCTGGGGACCGAGCGCTATATTCAGCAAATACGGGGGCAAAGTCATAGAAGCCCTGCTGAAGACGGACTACCGCATAGTTATCAGACCACACCCGCAGTCATATACAAGCG
>SVCR01000161.1 GCA_015058265.1 Clostridiales bacterium | reverse complement strand
CCCATAGCTGCAAAAGCTATCGGCAGCTCGGTGCACGCGAGTATCAGGACTTCCGCACCGCGGGATCTGAGATCATCCGTGATACTTACGATTTCATCCCGCGGAAGTTCCTCCGCCGATATGATATTCTTCTTTATATAGTCATATACCAATGACATCACCAGTTTCTGCTGAGCCGGTTCCGGATATAACGTCTCTATTCCCCTGTCCGAGAGAACACTTTCATAGATACCGCTGCGGCACGTCCCGTCTGTGGCCAGCACAGCGGCTTTGCGTATGCCTCTCCTTACCAGAAGATCAGCGGTCTCGCCAATCATATCCATCACCGGAATGGTCACTTCATTGCGGATGTCTTCTATATAATAATGAACAGTATTGCATGCCATGATAAGAAAGTCCGCGCCTATCGATTCAAGTCTTTTCGCACTCTTCAACAGCTCCGGCCTCGGGTCTTCCCCATCATGCAGTATCGCCGCAGTCCTATCCGGAATTCGTGTGTTTGAATCCACTACAACAGGAATATGATCCTGATCTCCGTCTGCTTCAGTCATCCCGATGATCTTCGCCATCAGGTCTACAGTCGCGGCAGGTCCCATACCTCCTATGATACCTATAGTCTTATAAACAGCATTCTTATTCACTACACCTTGCCCCCCGTTATTTATCTCTGCGAAGGTATTTGCGCAGATTGACTTTATCCTCATGTTCAAGAGAATCCCTTCCGTGCATCCCTGACAGATTCTCCATATGATGCCTGAACTCGTGTCTGACTACTTCGCGGAGCTTTTCTTTCAGGAGATCCCTGTCAGCATACGGATAGCTGCGTGCAAAGGAACCATAATAGATCGTTATCTGATTCCCGTAACGAGAGCGATGATATTCCCCCATGATTATCAGATCCTTGTTCCTCGCGTGAGGAGATATCTTGGTTTCTTCAGACAGCAAAACTCCGTGATGAAGATCCCGGAAGAAGTCATCCGGAAGCTCATCACATACTTCTTTCAACAGTTCAAAGAATTCATCTATCCCGATCATCGATCCGCTTCTCCGTTGATTTACCAAGAAGACCCGGAGCATTTACCCCGGGTCTTCTGCTGTTTGAGATTACTTGATCTTATTCAGATCAGAAGCCGATCTTTCCTGCGAATCCTTCGAGTGTATCGAGGAATTCCTTATCATCGAAGCAGTAATGCATTGTTGTGTAATCGCTTCTGAACTTCTTGATATCTTCCTTGACATCCTTGTTTCTCAGGATGCAGTCAGCCATGATAGCAGCGAGCTTCTTGAATTCAGCTTCGCCGAATCCGAATCTTGTCATCTCGCTGACGCCCATTCTCAGAGCTCCGGATGCTGTGAAGCCTTCTTCGTCCGGCGTTGCCTGATAGTTGACGATGATGTTGTTTCTCTCGAGTCTGTTAGCGATCTCAGGTCCTTCGCCGTATCCTACGGAAACGATTACCTGATGTGTCTCAGTGTAGTCATTAGCAGGATCTCCGCAGACATCCAGGCCTTCAGCCTTGAGAGCCTTAGCGAAGCACTTAGCATTGTTGATGATGTTCTTCTGGTATTCATCCTTGAAGGTGTTCATCTCGTATGCTGCCATTGCGAGACCGAGCATTGTTCCGAGGTGGTGGTTGGAAACGCTTCCAGGGAATGCTCTTCTCTCAACTGTTTCCCACAGACCGTACTTGAGCTCGTCTTCCTTGTAGTTCATAGCTACGACACCTCTCTGAGGTCCGAAGAATGTCTTGTGTGTTGAACCTGTTACGATCTCAGCACCTTCTTCGAATGGCTTCTGGAAGTAGTCGCCTACGATACCGAGGACGTGAGCCATATCGTACATGATTGTAGTCTCGATGCCCATGTCATCAACGAACTTGCGGATAGCAGCTACAGGCTCTTTGTGGAGAACCATCGACTTACCGAAGATGATGAATTCAGGCTTGTACTCCTCAATTACCTTCTTGGTCTCTTCTACATCGATCTTGAAGATGTTGTCCTTGCAAACAGGGAAGTTAACAACAGCACTTCTCTCTGTCTTAGGATCGATAGCTACATAGTCATGCAGAGCGCCCATCGGCTGAGCTGAAAGGTGTCCGCCCTTGATGATGTGGTTGTTCAGGATATATCCGAGTCTCTTCGGAGTCTGCTTTCTGTTCAGTCTGTTCTTCCAATCCATGAGAGCTGAGAAAGCGCACATGTTGGACATCTGTCCGCTGATTACTCTTGTCTCTACCTCTGTGCAGCCGAAGTACTTCTTCAGTTCGTCTACTGCGATCTGCTCAGCTTCATCGATGAATCCTGTGCCCTGATAGTAGAAGATGTCCTTATCATAGAAGGATTTTACCTTCTTGTGCTCAGCATAACGTGCACTCGGATCGCTTGCGCAAAGCATCTGGACTGCCTTGGATGGAGTGTTCTCTGAAGGGATCAGGTTGATGCACTCTTTCTGTCTCCAGAGGTGGTTCTTCTCAGCCTTCTTGAGGAGGTTGAGAGCCTTGAGGTTAGCAGGCTCTTCCGAGAATTTTCTCTGAGTGATCTCTGTTCCGTAGATCATAGGACGAGCGAACGGAGGTGCCATTGTGTCAAGGTGCTTTACAGGAATTACGGCCTTAAGTCTTCTTCCTCTTACATCTACCTCTACCATGTCATCAGGGAGG
This sequence comes from Clostridiales bacterium, assembly GCA_015058265.1. The sequence continues at coordinate 2,223 of SVCR01000161.1, read as the reverse complement.
AGATTACTTGATACATAAGCAAGACCGATGGATCTCTTTACGACCTCGTCAGTGATAACACTCTCAAGGCCTTCGCCCTCTGCCTTATAGTAAGGAACCATTGTACCACTGGTGACCCAGCCGACCTTCTCGCCGTCCTTGAAGATCTCCATTCCCTTACGGAGAACGCCTCTGTCAAGGAGAGTGATCGGCTTTATGCTCTTAGGCAGAACATCCATTCCGCTCCAGTCTCTCTTCTGGATCTTGTCGAATGCTGCTTTCTGCTTAGCCAGCTCTTCACGTCCGATGTAGTCGCCCTTGCCTTCAGCAAAGCTGACTGCGAACTTAGCAAGAGAAACTGCGAAGATAGGCATCGGAACATCGTCATCACTTGGTTCTTCGCCCGGTTCATAGTACATCTCATGTCCGTAGAGAGGCATACCTGCTTCAAGTCTCAGAGTGTCACGAGCACCGAGAGCTGCCGGTTTAGCGCCGAGCTCCTTCATGCGGTTCCAGAACCATTCAGCGTCTTCGGATTTTACGAATACCTCATATCCGAGAGGCTCGCCTGTATAACCTGTCTTAGCTACATAAGCTTCATGCCCTTCAAGATCCAGTTTATTAAGAGCGTTCTTCCAAGGCTCTGTTACAGCGACACCGCCTGAAAGGATGGTCAGGAATTCCTTACTCTTAGGACCCTGAACAGCGATCGAAGCCCAGTCTGCAGTGATATTAGTGATTGTGCAATCATAGTCCTTGATTACCTCATTGAGGTGAGCAAGGTCCTTATCAGTATTGGAAGCGTTTACAATCAGAAGATAACGTTCCTTGGAGAAACGATAAAGATAAGCATCATCGATTGCCTGTCCTTTTTCATTAGGAATAATTGAATACTGAGCCTTACCAACATCAAGTGCTTCAACATTGCTTGTCAGAACATGCTGGAGGAACTTGACCATATCCGGCCCCTCAACGATGAGTCTGCCCATGTGGGATACGTCAAATAACGAGCAAACGTGTCTTGTATAGAGATGTTCTCCGATGATTCCGCCCGGATACTGGATAGGCATTTCCCATCCGCCGAAGTCGACCATTGTGCCGCCTTCGGCAACATGAACATCGTATAGCTGTGTGCGTTTAAGTTCTCCCATAACTGCTTCCTTTCTTCATAGTTGCCCTGATAATAATAGTGTTAAATAGAAACAAAAAAAAGACATAGAAAATATATAACTATATGTTTCTTGTCCCCGTCTTTACCTGAGAAGGTCCTTTCAGCAAATGGTCGCATGATCTGCACAACATTTTTCGCCTCATACCTGCTTAAGGTTCTCTCCGGGCCGCAAATCGATCATCCATTTTATACATCAAGGATAACTGATCCGAAGCCTTGTCCCCATTAGACTCTTTTTGTTCTTTTAAAGTATACCATTTCATAATAATTATGGTCAAGAAATCAAAAACCGCCTGCGGTATTTCTTTATACCGGCAGACGGTCTTATAGTGTCTTTTTTGATCTATTTAGAGTACAAATTGTTATTAGAAAACTCCGGATTGCTCGTTATATCTATTCCAAGAGATTTTACCGCCTGTTCATCCTTCTCAGAAAGGATCGCCGTACAGTGAGCAATGCATCCGTCAAGATTAGGTATCTCCCTCAACGCAAGCTCTGCGAAAGGATTGGTGATCTTGGTCAGAGTAAGAGCCATTATGACTTCCTCAAGGTTAAGGCTGGACTTATCATGGAAGACTTTGACCTTGGTGTTCGCCATGCTTTCGAAGATAGTCGGAGATATGATAAGCATATCGTCCTGGATGCCGGCCAGATGCTTGATCGCATTGAGCACCATAGCTGCTGTTGCTACCATCCTTCTCGAGGATCTTCCCGTGACTATAGCTCCGTCAGGCAGCTGGATCGCTGAAACTACGACGTTCTCATAGCGATCAGGATTCTGTGTTCTCTTGAGCTCAGCATACTCTTCAGCAGCTGCAACAACAGGACGGTCGTCAGTAGTCGCTCCGACTTCTTCCATCAGCAGCTTGATGCGCTCAAGGACCGAAGCATCTATAAGTCCCTTCCTGTATGAACACTCCGCCAGCAGATATCTGCGTACGATCTCCTGACGCGCTGCTTCCCTGCAGACCTCATCATCGAAGATCCCGAATCCGGCCCTGTTGACTCCCATGTCAGTCGGAGACTTGTATCCCTCATCTGAACCAGTTATCGCATGAAGTATCCTCTTCAGT
>SVCR01000160.1 GCA_015058265.1 Clostridiales bacterium | reverse complement strand
AGATTAAGTTTAAGTGTGGGAGGTATGGGTGATGAAGCATACAGGAAAGAAAAAGATCACGTTATTGATATTGCTGTCGCTGCTGATGATGGCAGCTTTCTGCTGCTGCGGGATAGATATTTCCACGGCGGCGGGGAACATATCGCAGGTCGCTGATCAGGATGTTGAAGAGGAAGAAGAGACCGGGGAAGTCGCGGACCCGACCGCTTCTCCTGAGGACTTCCTTGCGGATATACCTGAGTGGAAGGGCTATGCTTTCTGCTACGTGAATGGTAACAAGCCGGACTTCAAACCTGACGAAATATGGACTTCGACACAGGAGTCTCTGGATCCGCTGGATGAGCTCGGAAGATGCGGAAGCGCGAATTCTTGCATCGGTCAGGATGGCATGCCGACTGAGCCTCGAGGGGATATAAGTTCTGTCGAGCCGACAGGCTGGCACACTGATACTTATGAATTCGTTGAAGGCGAGCTGCTGTTCAACAGGTGCCATCTCATCGGACATCAACTGTCAGGCGATGATGCGGTCCCGCGGAATCTCATCACAGGGACCAGTTATATGAACCGTGACGGAATGCTGCAGTTCGAGAATGCGATCGCCGAATATGTCAAAGCGACAGACAATCATGTCATGTACAGAGTCACACCTGTATTCGTTGGTGATGAGCTGATCTCACGAGGCGTACACATGGAGGCGATATCTGTCGAGGATGAAGGCAAAGGTCTTGCGTTCAATGTGTTCTGTTACAACGTCCAGCCGGGAGTCGATATAGACTACAAGACAGGGGATAACAAACTGTCCGAAGACCGGACCATGCTCGAGGATTACCAGGCGGGCAAATTTATGATAATAGCCAACATGCTCGGTGTCATTCCTTCAGATGACCGGAGCCCGCAAGCGTCCGCCTCCGCAGAGGACGGAAAAGGCAGCGGTGATTCCGCAGCTCAGAATGAAGATAAGACCGAGAGTGATCCTGCTGTTGAGAACGGGGATAAGACCGGAGACAAGACAGATGCTGATTCGAAAGGCGGCAAGAATACCGATGCTGAGGATCAGTCGGGGCAGGACGCAAATAAAAGGTCCTATGTTCTGAATACAAACACGAAGAGGTTCCATTATCCTGACTGCAACAGTGTCGACCAGATGAAAGACCACAACAGACAGGATGTGGAAGCCACCCGTGATGAACTCATTGGCCGAGGCTTCAAACCTTGCGGCAACTGCAAGCCTTAGACAGAGCAGACACTGAAATATGTGACGGATGTGCTGCTGCCTGAACTGACGGAAGGAATAGAGACTTATGAAGTTCAAGATGATACATGAGAATTTTAATGTGAGCGACCTGGATGTCTCTCTTGCGTTCTATGATAAAGCGCTGGGACTGAAGGAAATCAGAAGAAAGACTGCGGAAGACGGTTCCTTCATTTTGGCTCATCTCGCCAATGACGAGACGGATTTCGAGCTGGAACTGACATGGCTCAAAGAACACCCGCAGAAGTATGATCTCGGAGAGGAGGAGTTCCACCTCGCTTTCCGTGTCGATGATTTCGAAGCAGCACATGAGCTGCATGAGAGCATGGGCTGTATCGCTTTCGAGAATCACGATATGGGCCTTTATTTCATTACAGATCCTGACGGATACTGGCTTGAGATATTGCCAACCAGATAGAGTTCGTAACGGAAAGGAGTCTGTAAATAATGGCAAAGTATTCTAAATATAATAGATATCACGAAGCCGGCGAAGGCGCGAATGTAAATAATGTCGATAGGTACGGAGAGCCTGTACGCTCGCTGTTCTCTTCGAGCAAGATTTTTACCTTGCACCATCACATCGATATAACTGATGAGTTTGATAACATAGTTTATCAGTCAGAATCCAAGTTCCTTTCACTTCATGATAAAACTGATATCATCGATGCGCATGGAAACCATATCGCTCATATAGAAAGAAAAGTATTGACGATACATGAGCGCCATCTCATTGTCATGGAGGATGGTACGGATTTCGAGCTGTCTAATGAGCTGTTCCATCTGATCAAAGATATCACGAACATATACGGTCTTGGCTGGCAGATCCGCGGCAACATACTCGGCCTGAACTTTGAACTCATTGATGAGAACGGAGACTTAGTAGCTCTGATCGGTCAGAAATTAATCTCCATTCATGATAAATTCAGCATCGATATTTATCAGCCTGATCATGAAGCGAAGGTAGTTGCGATTGTGGTAGCACTTCAGCACATGCTGAAAGACAGAGAAGCATCTTACAGCTCAGGCTCAGGCGCGAGCTCATCAGGTGAATAGGCGGCTGCTGTCGGAAATTGAATGAAATATATAACTAAGAAAGAAAACCTTTTTATAAGGATCGCGATCGGATTTGCCATAGGCATCATCCTGGGTTTTGCGCTGCCTTCTTTTTCACACGGCATCAAGTTCCTCGGGGATATCTATCTCAATCTGATCAAACTTATGATAATTCCGATCCTTGTCTGCGCTGTTGCAGGCGGGATCATCAACTCATCAGATGCGGCAGCGCTGAAGAAGGTGGGGATAAAAACAGTTGCTCTGTATGTAGTCATGTTCCTCGCTTCCTTCGCGGTGTCTTTTGCTGTCGCTATGGTCATCAGACCGGGACTGGGTGTCGTCTTCGAAAACCGGCCGGTGTACGAAGGAGAGACACAGGCACCTATGAACTTTGGCGATGTCCTGACAAGCGTTATCCAAGACAACATGCTCAAAGCGATGATGGACAACGCTATCCTGCCTACTATTATATTTACTTTGATAATATCGCTTGCGATCCTTGCTGCAGGAGATAAGGGCAAAGTGGTCAGAGACTGCATCAACAGCCTGTCCGCGGTAGCCTTCAGCGTACTGTCGCTGATAATGGAAACATCACCTGTCGGTGTCATGGCTTTGATGGCCTACTCGATAGCGGAATACGGCGCAGGGATGTTTACGGCTATAGGCAAATACATACTGTGCTGCTGGCTGGCATGCATCGCAGTGTTCATCTTTGTATTCGTCATCCCGGTAAAGGCATATACCCGTGTGGATCTTAAGACCTATCTGTCTGCATGCGGAAAGGTAGCGCTTATGACACTGTCGACCACCAGCTCTGCAGCGACCCTGCCAACGACGATCCGCGTCAGCACGGAGGATCTGGGGGCGCCTGAATCGATCAGCACATTCACGCTCCCTCTTGGATGCACTATAAATATGTGCGGGGGCGCATGTTCTTTCTGCTGCCTCTCGATATTCGTTGCTGATTTCTATTCGATGGATCTGCCGCTCAGCAGGCTGGCAGCGATGGCGATCGCAGCTACTTTGATCAACATGGCGGCTCCCGGAATACCGGGCGGCGGGATAGTTCTGATGACATCATATCTGACTATATTCGGACTGCCTGTCGACCTGATCGGACCGGTTGCGGCTTTCTACAGGCTGCTCGACATGGCGTTCACTACTATAAATGTTGAGGGCGATATAGCAGCTAACCTTATCATTTCCAGATCAGAGGGATTGTGGGAGCCGAGATGAGATTTGATCTGCATGAGACACAGCTGAATATTCTCGAGATCTGCCCTGAATGGGATGAGCTGATCAATATCATCGAGTTCAAGAATGTCCCGGAGGCCGATCCGGTCGGATACGGCGACAGGAAGATCTACTACAACAGCCGGAGGCTGAGGCTGCTGCCTCAGTACGCACAGGCTTTCCTGATCGCTCAGCAGCTGATGCATATCCAGCTTGCTCATCGGCAAAGGGGTCAGGGAAGAGACCGGCGGATATGGGCTGCTGCGTGCGACGCTGTGGTTACGGAGCTCCTGATAGACGACGGCTTTGATCCGCCGATCAAGTATCCCAGATACCTTGAGGCAAGAGGGATCAGCGCTGAAGAGATGTACGACATCCTCTTTGAGAAAGCTGAAAAGGATGAGTCGGAGCCTGAGGAGAATGATCATGCGGATGAAGCAGCGGAAGAGATCGACGTCATGACTTCATCTGACAAGAATGACAAAGACAAGCAGGCCGGAGGCCTTCAGGGTGCGCAGGAGCGGGAGATCGAAGATCCCGGTCTGGCCCAGGCAGTTGCAGGCTTGTCTGACCTTATGGAGCCGAGCCTGCAGGTGGACTTTGACTGGTTCCCTGCGGACAAGATACGGGACGGAATATTGAAGGAGCAGTTCAGGCCTTATCCGGTACCCCACGCTGAGATACTTCTGGATACAAGCGCATCGATCGACGCCGATCTGCTGAGAGCTTTCGTCAGAAGCGTAAAGGGGTTGCTGAGAGAGGACGCGGTAGTCAGGGTCGGCTGCTTTGATACTGAGTTCTACGGATTTCAGGAGGTCCACTCGGAGAAAGATATCTCCAAGCTGGAGATCAAGGGTGCGGGCGGAACGAATTTCGAAACTGCCGTCAATGCTTTTACGGGTGATGCTGAGACCAAGATAGTCTTCACGGACGGATACGCGGATATGCCTGAGACCAGGTGTGACGCGATATGGCTGGTGTACAGCGATATGCCGGTGAACCCGCCGGGTGGAAGAGTGATATATGTAAAGAAACCGGAGGAGATCAAAGGCGATGAAATCGATTTTCTTATCACATAAGCAGCTGTTCGATAATCCGCTTCCGCTGTTCCGCTCTGTCGGAACTGCGGCGCGGGCGACTGATCTTGTCATGGCGGTCATCCCGGATGACGGATTTTCGCTCAATGAGAAGAATGTCAACTGTTTTCTGTCAGGTGAAGACTGCGCGGACAGGTTCGGACGCGATCACAGGGAGCGCTATTGCGCAGTAAGACCGGCTTTGCTGCTGGAACCCGGTGATGAAAAGCTGCTGCGTCACATGCGAGAGGTCAATGATATAGTGACAGTCGAGCTGGGATC
>SVCR01000159.1 GCA_015058265.1 Clostridiales bacterium | reverse complement strand
TTACCAGCTTTCATCGTCGTCGAATTCTACAAGCGATACATCAAGCGGATCAGCTTTCATGACAGTCTGCATGAAACGATTGACCTCATCGCGCATATCCTTTCGGGATATCGATGTAGGATCCAGCAGATCCTGATGCACTATGCACATCGGTATGCCGCGCTCGCGAGCTCCCTCCTGAAAGAGTCCGTTTATGGCACCCACACCTTTGCATGATATCTGGTCGAACAGGATTATCATGTCCGCTCTGTATTCACGGTATTTCTCCCACAGATCGTACAGTATTATTTCATAGCCGCCCTTGGTATGAGCGCGCATAGTAGATGTCTCATACATATCCGCAATGCCGAGCAGCATGCTCTCACGCGACGAGGTGTCGATCAGTCCTGTGCCATGGATATCGAACATCTCACAGACAGAATCCACGCCCCAGCAGTCAAGAAGCCAGTTGTTGAAGTTCGCAAAATTATTTGCAGGCGTATTCCATATGACTGCACGATAGCGTATGTCCTTGGGACATTTGCCGGCCGCGACCTGCTTTTGAAGAATCCTGTTTACTTTGCGGCTATTTTTCAGTGTTTTAGGATCACCGCATGCGGCCTGATGCTCATAGACTCTGTACATCCATACGGATGCACCTGTGTGAGGAGGTATATCTGTCAAATTCATTTCCCATTTCTCGAATTTGGACTCGTTCTGCCCATTCCATACCTCGCAAGCTTCCCTGAGAGCATCCCAGTCGCACTTTGTTCCGGTCTGTTTCTCTATGAACTCTATTGCGGAAAGAATCTCGTCAACAGCATAGCTCTGGACTTCGGGACGTTTCCAGCGGAGAGGGACATTCAGAGGATGAGTCGGCAGCCCTATGCGGCGGTCCTGCAGCATCGTTGTCATTATGCTTCCATCACACGGCATGTTTGACGTTACCATACAGCAGCCGATCTTCGGATAATCGTCATCTATAGCGAGCCCTGCCTCAAATGAAGGCAGAGGGCATACATCGGCCGGGAGTCCGTAAGATTCGGTCTGAGTGATGTAGTGTACCGGTGTATGCTGATTGATAAGCGAAGGTATGAACATAGGGTACATCTGAAGCAGGATCGTTTTGTGACCCGGAAATCCTTTACCGATAAGCGCCGGGAGAAGTTCATCGAAGAGTATGATCTTCTGACTGAGATCTGCTGCCTTGCGGCTGCCCGGGTGCAGATGAAGATCAGCGGAGAATATTGTAGTGAGGACGTCTGTGACGCTCGAAGCCATGTGATTCAGATTGCAGCGGGATGCCTTAAGGCCTGCGCCTTTCTGACCGGCGCAGAGCCTGTCAAAAAATGCGGGCACAGTCACATATGTGAACATCCAGCGGTATCTGAGCAATGCTTTTGAGTTCTGCAGGGGGTGTCTGATGAACCATCTTATCAGTATGCCCCACAGCTCTGCCCACTTTGTATAGTCGTAAAGAGTGTCGGCCGGCCCGCGCCACTCTCTGTGACGCAGCAAAGCTGTTCCCGGCATAAGATTATCCGCGGCTCCTTTATTATTTGACTTGCCTGAAGGCACACTGGCTTGCTTTATTTTCATGCTGATCCGGTCCTTCTGATCTTCTTGATCTCAAGGCTTTCCATGAATGCCTGTATCCTCGTGGACAACTGTCCCGAGCCGCTGACCACATATTCACGGTCGATGCCCAGAGTAGGTATGCCGTATTCCTCATTCATCACCTGTACTGCTAAAGTGCGCTCATATCCCCAGAAATCGCAGAATTTGGGCTGTTCATACAGTATCCCGTCCGCTTTGTATTCCCTTACCAGATCCCTTACCGTTTCCCTGCGCTGCATTATCTTGTCCTGTGACATGAAACGCGGACATTGATTGCTTTCAAGATAGAAATCACAGACCTGATCCAGGGCAGGAGTGCTGTCGGTCAAAGGGATCTGCTGCCTGCCGGGGAATGATCCGAAACAGTAGCGGTCTGCTGCGACATAGCAGCGGCAGTTCTCGAGGATCTCAGAAAATACATAGTCATCCAGCTCGCCGCCAACTACAACTATCCTTGCGCGCCAAGGCGATACGGCATCCGGTCTGCGCTGCCTGAGATCCTCAAGCGTTTCCCTGAGATACGGGAGTATAAGCGAGGAAGGACAGGCATAGCTGACAAGACACAATATGTGGAATTCCCTTGGTGTGATGATCGGATTTTCAGATTTCCTGAAGTTGCTGATCTCTTCGAATAAAGCACACATTTCATTGTGCTCGAGGACTGCTCTGCGTATACTCTCGTCACTGATATCTATACCGTATCTTTCGTGCAGCGGACTAAGTATATGATCTCTAATCTGTTGAGAGTACAGCTTTCTGCCGTGTTCGGACACCTTTAACGGGGCGTCGATAATGCCGTATGAGAATCCGGGGCTGGATATAAGATCCAGTTCACGAATGTTCTCAATTACACGCACCATTTGCTGACATGTATCAGAAGATGCATAAAAGTCAAGGAAGTTGAAGCCGCCTTCAAAGGCTCGTTCAAAAATAGCCCGGGCATATCCGCAGACGAAGCTGGACATATAATACTGGCTGATATCAAGAGAACCAGTGCCGGGCGCACGCAGGCGTACTGAAAAAGCACTGTCAAGATTCAGGAGCGGCTCCGGCAGATAGTAGCATGTGAAGCCGACAGCGATACCGCCTTCTTCTTTTGCTTTTTGCACCAGCTCGTTATTAGCCTGCTCCAGCAGTTTTTCATAGTATCGGATGTGAAGCAGATCTTTCATAATCAGGATTCTTTACAGGAAAAGTCAGTGATTGGAAATTTTAACCCCAATTAACCTACTATGTTTATATGCTTATATTTTTAATTTGTCAATAATATACAAAGTGATAGATAACATAGGAGAACCGGGAAATGAAGCTGACAGCAGTGGTTATGAGCGGAGGTGTTGACTCAAACGTAGCAACATATCTCATAAATGAAGCAGGATATCGATCAGATATAGTATACAGGTGAGCGGTCTACGAGAAGATCACTCAGTTTTTTATTGTAGAAAAAATCATGGATGAGCTGGTAGTACTCTTTCCAGAGAGGTAGAGTGAGACAGTTTTCCGAACGTGAACATGCGGCAGCGTCATCTGCAAGACATGCGACTGGAGCAAGAGGACCCTCCATGAGTTCAATTATCTCGCCAATCGGATAGTCTTCTGGATCGCGAGAAAGGCGGTATCCGCCGCCCTTGCCGCTGACAGCGGTAAGCAGTCCGCCACGGACAAGATCCTTTACTATTATTTCAAGGTATTTTTTAGATATCTCCTGTCTTTCGGCAATGTCCTTCAGAGGAATATAAGATCCGTTGTCATTCTCTGCCAGATCCAGCATCACTCTGAGCGCGTATCTTCCTCTTGTTGAGATCATATTCCTGCCCCCCGCCTATCAAATGAGTGTTTATTCTAATATAATAATACTATAAATCCTTTAACCTATCAATAAAATAGGCGAATATACATAAAACCTATTGACAAAGTAGGCGAATATGATTAATATACATTTTAACAAGGAGAAAAGACGAAAATGACAATCGATTTACATATTGAAAAAGAAATAATGAGCGATGAATACATTGCGAAAGGCATGCGCACACGATGTCGATGTATGACGGGGAACTATCAGGAGTGACACGTTCCCCTTAAGAAATATCAAAATCGAACATACAGCATTATTCGCATGAAATGCAGAAAGAAGGTAAATACAATGGCAAATATCTATAAAGGAACACTCGGACTTATCGGAAATACACCGCTCGTAGAGGTAACTAATATCGAGAAGGATCTCGGACTTGAAGCGACAGTACTTGTCAAGCTTGAATACTTCAACCCGGCAGGCAGCGTAAAGGACAGAATCGCCAAGGCGATGATAGAGGATGCGGAGGAAAAGGGCTTGCTGAAGGAAGGGGCAGTCATCATAGAGCCTACATCGGGCAATACTGGAATCGGTCTTGCATCAATAGCAGCTGCCAAGGGCTATAGGATCATCCTGACAATGCCTGAGACGATGAGCGTGGAGAGAAGGAATATCCTCAAGGCATACGGCGCAGAGATAGTCCTGACCGAAGGAGCGAAGGGAATGAAGGGCGCGATCGCAAAAGCTGAAGAGCTCGCAAAGGAGATCCCGGGCGGCTTCATTCCGGGACAGTTCGTGAATCCTGCAAATCCGGCGATACATAAGGCAACTACAGGTCCGGAAATCTGGAACGATACTGACGGTGCTGTAGACATCTTCATCGCAGGCGTAGGAACAGGCGGCACAGTGACGGGAACAGGCGAGTATCTTAAGGAGCAGAAGCCTGAGGTGAAGGTGGTAGCTCTTGAGCCGGATGATTCACCGGTGCTCTCCGAAGGAAAGGCTGGATCGCATAAAATCCAGGGCATTGGCGCAGGCTTTGTGCCTGATGTGCTCGATACGGCAGTATATGACGAGGTGTTCAGAGCGACCAATCAGGATGCGTTCGATACAGCTAAGTATCTGGCAAAGAAAGAAGGTATCTCGGTAGGCATTTCATCCGGAGCGGCGCTTCACGCAGCGATCGAATATGCAAAGAAGCCTGAGAACAAAGGAAAGACTATAGTGGCACTGCTCCCTGACAGCGGAGACAGATACTATTCGACAGCTCTCTTTACAGACTGATCAAGAGTCTGAAAAACATTTTACATACAGGGTAAGGCGGGGGACAGCCATAACCGCTTTGCCCTGTATTGATGTACAGGGAGCTGAAATGGATCATTTCTTTGACCTCTCCGCCGCATGCAGCATACTGAGACATAACTGCGTTTTTTCTTCTTTAATATGATATAGGTCAATGTGCTATCATAAAGATGCTAACAAATCTCGCAGTTTGTGGAGGTGTTTGGAATGAAAGAT
>SVCR01000158.1 GCA_015058265.1 Clostridiales bacterium | reverse complement strand
CTCATCTCACAACGGCAAACGCTGCTGGGATGAGACAAGGATCACCGGAGTGACGCATATCAGCAACCTCAACGACGCAAGAACGCTGATGGGGCAGGAACTGAGAAACTGTTCTGATGACAACGATGTCTCAAAGGATGATTTTCTTGGTAACAGTTATCAGAAGAACGAAGATAAGAGGAGACTTCCGGACCTTGAGGATGATAAGACCGGTGAAGGTTTCGCTAATATCGTCACATGTGTCAACAGAGCCGGCGCGTCCGGAGACTATGACTATGTGAGCTTCGGTGTCGCGGTATATGATTTCGATATCACGCCTGTAGCGGCGGAAAACCTGAAGTATATCGAAGCAGCTGATGAAGAATTCACTGATGATTCCGGAACTGTAAAAGGAAAAGATATCCTCATGGGACTAGCCGGCAATCATATCAGTAAGACCGGCATATCCTTTCATAATGATGATAAGGATGGAACAACATCATATCTGAGAAATAACGCCAATCAGGAGGTCACCCAGTCTTCCGGCCTTGAAAACAGCGTCACTGAAGAGAGCACGATCAGCACTGATGACACTTTTGAGTGGGGCATGGAGCAGACTGTAGGCGCGGAGTGGAATATCGGCGGACATGGTGACGGGAATTGCATGTTCCCGCGCGTGACTCTGAACTTCAGCAATTCCTGGCATGAGCTCTGGAGTACGACTAAAGGAAAAAGCGATACTAAGTCCACGAGCAAGACCAGAAACACAAACACCGAAATAACACTTCCGGGACATACGGTAGCAGTCGTCAAGCAGAGCCTCAACAACAAGCGGACAACTGAACAGTATCAGCAGCCGGTGATCCTCAACTACAAAGTTGCGATATTCGCCATGAGCGGAGATTATTTCAATGGGTCAGAAGGGGGCATCAATAGCAGCAGATATGACAAACAGTGGATGAGCGTGATCTTCGATGGATCAGATGACTCAGAAACAAGCGGATGCAATGCTTTGGGAAGCCTCTATAACCGCGCGGTCACCAACAGGGATACCCAGGGATACGATGGATCCAAAGGCAGATACAGGTCATGGTGCGATAAGTCTGCATGGAACCAGAGCAGCAAGATCAACTGGAGCGATGTTTCAGCTACGTTCTCAGGAGATAACAGATCAAGTCACAGGATCCAGCTTGGCACAGGGAGAGCTGCAATCAATATCCGGGATCTTGCAACAGAACTCCCTCTGATCGAGAAGGCACAGACTCTTTCCTCCAAACGCGAATCAATTACATCTTCTGTAGAGGAAATCATACCGCTGTATTCACTTGGTTCTGTTGAAATAAAATCAGGCGCAAAGGAATATGATCTTGTGCCGCGGGATACACTCTATCTTGATTCCATTGAACTCGAAGGATATGACAAAGAAAGCGCCGAGTTCTATGAGTTCGATAAGAACTGCGGAGAGTGGGTGATTCTGAGCGATGACGAAACGATCATCGAAGATAACAGCGCAGAAGACGAATCCGACGTTGAAGGCGAGGTCAGATCGGGTGCTGTTACTATCGTAAACAATCCGGCTCTCGGAAGTCAGAAAGTTGAGATCGCTGCAGATGCTGAAGGCGCAAATGAAACGCACTATCTCAAATGGAGACTGAAGCCATACGATGAAAACGATACGTCCACGATCATCACATCAAATGAAGAACTGAACCGGCCTGAAGGATCTGACGCACCTGCATATATGACAGATGCTGAAAAGACGGAAGTCGATACTCCGAGGATACTGGTAAATATCAAAGATAGGGAGAATGACATCGTAAACTTCGAAACAGGCGGATCTTATAAGTGCCCGTGGAATGAAACAGTTAATCTCGGGCATGTATTCGAGGCTGATGCCGTAGACGCTTCGGGCAAGATAAGAGGCGTGTCTGTTCTCTGGGAATCTAAGGGAACCTCAGGCATCAATGTAGAAAGGAGCGGCGAGACTACTTTCACTAAAAAAGGAACATATAAGGTAAGACCATTCTGCTACAACATGGAAGGCAAGAAGATCGTTCCTGTCGACAGTTCACAGAATCCTGTCTGGCTTGAGATCATTGCACAGGATAAGGCGACCCTTGGAAGTATAGTCATAAACAAACCTGAACTTTCAGAAGCTGAGCTGACGCTGTCTGAAGATAACACACCTCTGGGCTTTGACCTTGGAAGCTACACTAATTTCTTCGATCAGTATGGAGATAAATGGGAAGGAACTGACAATGAACCTTTGCCTGAGGTCAGATACAGTGTCACAGGGCCGAATGGATCGTTTATTGACGGTGAGAATATCCTGACAATCACAAGGCCGGGCACATATACTGTAAATGCCAAGGCATATGATCAAAAGGGGAATCCGATCGTGATGACTATCGATCCGATCAGGATCACTGTTACAGAGCAGGATCGTCTGGTTTCTGTTACGATGGACGAACCGGCTCTCAGCAGGAGTGAGCGTACTCTGAAAAGTGAAAATGACTGTATCGTTGTACAGAACCTTAAGGGACTTCTGACATATACAGATCAGAACGGTGATGAGTGGAGCGGCAAGAAGCCGAATGTCACCTTCACCATCGATGGAAATCCGAAAGATGCAGAGATCAAGGGCGGCAATTTCTATGCCTATGCTCCGGGAACCTATACCATCAGAGCTTCTGCATCAGGATACAGTATCAACTCAATCAGCATTGAGGTGCTTGAAGACCAGAGTCTGGTGCTTAAGACAGAGAATCCGGGCAGACAATATCTGTATACGGGCGATGATGAGGTCGAGCTGGAACTGGAACGCTACATCAATGCTACCACCGGATACGGAAGCAAGTGGAAGGGTGAAGTCCCTGAAATGAAGTTCACTCTCTACGGCACAGGCGCAGCAGAGATCGAGACTAAGACCATTTATGATGGTGACGATGATTATGCAGGAAGCGACAGGCATTACTTCAGGACAAGCATACCGGGTGAGTATACGGTCCATGTGGAACCACTGAAGGCCAGTGAGTATTCCGGACCAATCGATGACATGACCATCCGTGTGGTCAGGGGAAAGAAAGTCGCGAGGATCGAATTCGCGAATATCGGTGAGGAAGCGGACCCTAAGGATCTTTCGATCAACAATTATACATCTGAATATCCTTCGATCGATCTGAGCCGTTATCTCACCTATTATGACGGTTACGGAGAACTGATCGACCCTGCCAAAGACCATGTGAAGATCCCGGACATCAAATACACTGTCACCTATCCTGAAGACAGCGAAGATTCCTATGACCTGAATGGAGAGATCTTTACAGCTTATGAGCCGAAATACTTCTTCGTGAAGGCCGAGATCAATATGACAAATAACGATCCTCACGGAGCGGACGGAGGCAAAGATACGATACTTGAAGCGAATACGGGCTTCGGTATAGAAGATTATGACTGGCAGCATGATTTCTCCGGCGGCTGGGAAACGACTAAGGAGCCGACCTGTACAGAGGACGGTGTCAGGGTCAGGAGATGCAGCGGAGGAGAAGGCTGCATCAACCATAAGGACGGTGAGAGCGGAAGCTGCACGGAGGAGGTCGTCGATACGATCCCGGCGACGGGGCATACATGGTCAAAATACTATAGCTTCGATGAGTCCGACAAAAGTCTTTATACGGTCTGCGAGATATGCGGAGCGATCAATGAGGAATCAAGAACACTCTGCAATGGCACGCCGGATAACGGTTGGGACAGCGCAGGAAGACCGGTTCCTTCAGAGGCCGCGAGTTGTACCAGTGCCGGAAAATACAGAGTGTCAGACAGATACGGCGACTATAAATTTGTAGAAGTCCCTGCTGTAGGCCATAGCTGGAGCCGTGAGATAGTTGTGAAAGAACCTACCTGCAAAGAAACAGGTCAGGAGTCGATCAAATCCACATGTGAAAGATGCGGCGAGACGCAGGAGGAATTCTTCCGCAATATACCTAAAGCCCCGCATGAGGCTGAAGATCCGGACGCGGATAACTGGGCGTATTACGTAGATGAAAACGGACAGGAATTCAAGGAAGGCTGTGAGGATTACGGACTGAAGTCTGCGGAATGCAAGTATGACGGATGCGATGAGAAACTGTTTGAACTGATCTCGCCGACCGGACATGACTGGGGCAAAGGAGAAGTGGTGACTAAGGCAACCAGTACAAAGAGCGGTTTGCTGAAGTATACCTGCACACACGGCTGCGGAGCCACGAAGACTGAAGTGATCCCGGCAACAGGCGGTCAGGAGGCTGTCGATGCTGCAGCGGCTGCCGGCACTGCCATCAGCCGTGCATCAAAGATAAACTCCGGGGAATACACCGCGGCGTCTTACAAAGCAGTAAAGGACGCAACAGCTGCTTTGAATAAGGTCCTTGCAGATCCGAACGCATCTGCCGATCAGATCAAGGCTGCAACGCAGTCTCTTGAGAAGGCGATCAAGGCTCTTGAGAAGAAGCAGAAGACAACTGCTAAGAAAAAGCAGAAGATATCTGTCAAGAAGAAGACCGTTAAAGTCAAGGCCAAGACGATCAAAAAGAAGGCAAAGAAGGTCAAGGCGCTGACAGTGAAGAACGGCAAGGGCAAGATAACATATAAGGGTAAGGGCATCAACAAGAAGTCGAAGAAGGCCCTGAAGATCAATGCCAAGACCGGTAAGATCACTATTAAGAAGAAGACTAAAAAGGGCACTTACAAGATGAAAGTAAAAGTCACTGCGTCCGGGAATTCAGCTTATGCGGCAGCATCCAAGACGGTTACCGTGACTATCAAGGTCAAGTAAGAGTCTGTAAAGAACGGTGATCGTAAAGTACGGTAAGGAATAGGCAAAACAACCGGATAACGGGACTGTCCGAAAGGACAATCCCGTTTGGATTATGGGGCTATAAGCCCCGTCGAGGGCGCAAAGCGTCCGAGACAAGCAACCACCC
>SVCR01000157.1 GCA_015058265.1 Clostridiales bacterium | reverse complement strand
TCGTCAACAGCGTGAAGGAACATCCTTACGAGCAGCCGGAGACACAGTAAGTCCCTTTCTGTGAAAGGGCGCAATTATACACACCCCTCAAGGGCGTGTTATTGCGTTCTCCGAAGGCTCCTGACCGGAGAGGCCGACTTCAGGCACTCTGCGTGCCTTCCGTCACAGGGGACCTTGCCGTTCCCCTGCGCAGGCAAAGCCTGCTACCCCTAGGCCGGACTTGCTTCATGAGGATGTAATGTACACCCTCATGAAAGCAAGTTTGACCGAGTATCGATATGCGTGACCGTTTGCATTACAGCAGACGGTCTTTTCTTTTCCGGGCAGTAAGAAAGGAGTTGATGAACAATGCCATGCCCACACTACAAGATAAAGATAAGCAAGCGATCCAAAGGACACTCGACTGTCGCTCAGGCAGCGTATCAGTCTGGCGATCGTCTCTTCGATGAACGCGATAACAGGACAAAGTATTATAGCGACAAGCGCGGCATCATCTACACCGAGATCATGCTGCCGCCGAATGCTCCGCCGGAGTACGCTGACCGCAACACGCTATGGAATGCTGTTGAGGCTGTTGAGAGTAACTGGAATTCGCAGCTTGCCAGACGATTCGAGATCGCTCTGCCGAAAGAGCTGACGATGGAACAGAGAGTCGAGCTGATCAGAGAACACTGCTACGAGCAGTTCGTGTCAGAGGGAATGATCGCAGACATCGCGATCCATGACCCGGATCCTCCGGGTCACAATCCTCACGCACATGTCATGCTGACGATGAGACCAATGGATGAACATGGAAGATGGATGGAGAAAGCTCACCGTGAGTATGAGCTTGATGAGAACGGCGAGCGCATCCGTGATGCAAAAGGCAAGTGGAAGTTCCGCAAGGTTCCGACTGTCGATTGGAATAACAGAGACAACGCCGAGATATGGCGGCACGCATGGGAAGAAACACAGAACAAGTACCTTGCAGCTGCCGGACGATCCGAGAGGATTAGCATGAAGTCATACGCCCGTCAGGGTATCGACAGGATCCCGACAGTACACATGGGGCCTGCCGTGACTGCGATGGAGCGCAGAGGCATCATGACCAACATAGGCAATCTCAATCGCGACATCAAGGCGGCCAATAAGCTGATGGATGTACTGAAGCGTTCGATCGTGAGACTGATTGGCTGGCTTGAAGAGATCAGGCAGGCGATCACAGAGATCGACATGAAGCCGAAGGAGATCCCGCTTGTTGATCTTCTGGTGCAGGGCTTCGAGGAAAGCATCAGAGACCATCGCGGGAGAATGGTCACAACACAAGGCGAGGCCGAAAAGTTCAATTCAGTTGTCAGCTATATGCGTGAGCATGAAGTGCTGACTGTCGAAGATCTTGATGCAAGACTTACCGAACTGAATGCCAACGCTATTCCGGTTAGAGATCAGATAAAGCATCTGAACAGCAAGATCAGAACGATAGAGAAGCTTATCGAGCACGGTGACCGCCGTGCTTCTTTGGATGCTGTTCACGATGAATACCTGAAGATCCATTGGAAGGGAAAGAAAGAGAAGTTCGCTGCCGAGCATAAGGACGAGCTTGATGCATGGAAGGCATCCGACAGATATATGCGAAAGAATCTGCCGGATCAGGAATACAACAGCGATGCACTCAGATCAGAACTGTATTCTCTGAATTCACAGCTGTATGAACTGACCGAAAAGATCAGACCGCAGCAGGAAGAGACTGAGATCCTGAAAGAGGTTCGCTCATATGTGAAGAAGCTGCTGCCGGAGCTAGCACCGGATGGCGAAGCACTCACACCTAAGCGCAGGCAAGAGAAGATCGCGGCGGTTCAGGAGAGACTTGCAAAGGCAAAAGCTGAAGCAGAGAAGCGAGCAGCTGCTTACGAAGCGAGCAGACAGACCGCAGGAAGAACTAAGGAAGGACGGTGATGAAATATGAATTATGAAGACGAAGATAAAGTGCCGATGATAAGGATGAGCGAGGTGGAGCTGAAGGAAGTTGAGTGGCTATGGAAACCTTATATCCCTTTCGGGAAGCTGACAATCATACAGGGCGATCCCGGTAACGGAAAAACGTATCTCGGGATGCAGCTCTGCGCGGCATGCACGAATAAAATCGTGCTTCCGAATATGGAAATGCAGGAGCCTTTTAACGTGATCTACCAAACAGCGGAGGACGGACTCGGAGATACCGTCAAGCCAAGGCTCATTGAGGCCGGAGCTGATCTTGACAGGGTGCTTGTGATCAGGGAAGAGCCTAACGATCTTCTCACACTGACGGATGACAGGATCGAGAGAGCTATTGTTGAGAACGATGCCAGGATGATCATACTTGATCCCGTGCAGGCATTCCTTGGCGAGAAGGTGGACATGAACAGAGCAAATGAAGTCCGTCCTATCTTCAGACATCTTTCGGATGTTGCAGAGAGGACGGGTTGCTCCATCAACCTGATAGGACACCTGAACAAGAATGAGGGATCATCCAGTTCATACCGTGGCCTCGGATCGATGGACATAAGAGCCGGTGTAAGAAGCGTGCTGCTGATCGGCAAGACCAAGGATGATCCGAACCTGAAGGTCATGGTTCATGACAAGAGTTCGCTGGCACCTGCCGGAGCATCTATTGCGTTCATTCTCGGAGATGAGGATGGGTTCAGATGGGTCGGAGAGTATGATGTCACAGCTGATGAACTGCTCTTCAACTCAGAGAAGAAGCAGAACAAGATCCAGCAGGCTAAGGACCTGATATGCAGCCTGTTGGAAGGAGAGCAGCTGCTGCTGAGCGAGGATATTGACAGGGCGGCACTAGAGAAAGGTATCTCTGCCCGGACAGTAAGAGATGCTAAGAAGGCTCTTGGTGATGCATTGAAAAGCAAAACAATAGAAGGCCGTAAGAAAGTCTTCTGGATGGAATGAAAATGGTTTGAGTGGCAGACATTCATTTTGAATGGCAAGGTTTATAGACACCCGCCAGTCTGCCACTCTGCCAGTCAAATTGGAAAAGAAGAAAAAACGGCGGAAGGTTAATAATTGCAAGGCATTTAAAACGATTCTGTGTTATCATAGAGGCGTTGAATATACTATTGACAAAAGGAGACAGAAGACGATAATGCTCACAGACAGACAGACAGACAGACAGACAGACAGACAGACAGACAGACAGACAGACAGACAGACAGACAGACAGGTGAACTGACGGGTTATCCGTCTATAGATAAGCCGTGGCTTAAGTATTATACAAAAGAGGTATCATATATGCCATCTCCAGAGATGAGCATGTATGATTTTTTATATGAAAACAATAAGGATAATCTTGATTATACTGCGCTGAATTATTATGGGAAGAAAGTCACATATCGAAAGCTATTTGAGAACATTGACGCTGTAGCATCATCACTCATAGGCATAGGAATCAAGAAAGGAGATATTGTCAGCCTTTGTGCTCTTAATACTCCAGAGTTTTTTTATCTGTTATACGCCATAAATAAAATAGGAGCTGTCAGCAACTGGATTGGACTAACATCTCCTGTGTCAGATCTTAATAAACAACTAGTATCAACTGAGTGCCGTACCGTATTTACAATTAACATTGCATACAACCAAATCGTTGAGGCAGCTAAGGATTCCTCCGTTGAGCAGATTATAGTAGTTCCGATTGAATACTCTATGCCTGCTCATCTTAAACTTGTTGTAGGTTTAAAAAATAGAGCTATTAACAAAGCTGGAATAGGGTGGAAAGAATTCTTAAACAATACTACTAAAGAAAGTAATAGTGCTAGTCGTATAGAGGAACCCGATAGAGTGGCACTTATAGAGTATACAGGAGGGTCTACTGGCGTTCCTAAAGGAGTTATGCTAAGTAACAAAGCCATGAACTCCTATTATGTTAATTTTGCAAAAACGAATCATAATGGAATCACGAATTATAGTGAACGCGAAAAATATTTATCTGGAGTTCCGCTGTTTTTAGCTTTTGGAGCTAGCTCTTGCTGTCATGGCCCCCTCTGTCATTCACTTGAGTTGATATTAGCTCCCGATCCGAGCCCGGAAGCAGGATCGAAAATGATTATAAAGAACAAAGTAAACCATATAATCGGAGGAAGGCTATTAATCGATGCTTTAGCAGAGGAAGGTCATAAGAAAGAATGTGATCTTTCGTTCATACAATCAATTATGTATGGCGGGGAGGAAGCCGATAATAATTGGGAACATTCAGTTATTGAACGTCTAGCGCGAAACAAGGTTAAAGCTCCAATACGCAATGGCTACGGCATGACAGAGACAGCTGCTGCTATTATGGTAGTACTAAATAAAGAAACTGAAGGTCTGATACCATTTGGTAATGTAAATGCTAAAATCGTAGATCCTGATGATGAATCACAAGAATATACATATAACACTGAAGGAGAACTATGCCTTTCATCAAACACTCTTATGCTAGGCTATTATAAAAACGATAAGGCAACAAAAGACTCAATTTTTGAGGAAAATGGAGAAAAATGGCTTAAAACAAAAGACCTTGCAACAATCACTCCTGACGGCATTATCAAGATAACTGGAAGAATAAAAAGAATATATTCCAGAGTTGATTCAGAAGGAATTCAAACCAGAGTATATCCGATGCGAATAGAAGAAACTCTAACAGAACATGAACTAGTGAAGCAGAGTGCTGTTGTAGGAATAAAAGATGATGTTCTGGCATACAGATCGGTAGCATATATTATTCCTTCAGTGAAAGGTATAAACGAAAATGATATGAAGCAACAACTTCAAAAGCACTGTAAGGCGAATCTGCCGGATAGTCATCAACCAGATGAGTATATCTTTGTAGACAACTTCCCAATCACAAGAGCAGGGAAAGTAGATTACAAATATCTTGAACAGCTGGCAATGCTATAGGTTCAAAATACATTAATAGAATTACAGATTAGGGC
>SVCR01000156.1 GCA_015058265.1 Clostridiales bacterium | reverse complement strand
TTATAGCGGGCGCGGCTGCCGGCTCTTTGATATGCGATATTGATTGTGACGGTGTGCGGGAGAAGACAGACTCCTCCGGATGGCGGAAGGTCTCATATATCATAGCGGCTGCCGCGCTTGCTGCTGAATACTCGCTCGGCTCTGAAAGCAGTGTGAGAGCCAACATGTCGGAACGTTCGCCTTATATATGGTGCGCGGGGATCGCCGGACTCGCGCTGATATTCACTTTTGCCGGCATATCATCTCACCGCGGATTTTCACATTCTTTACTTGCGCTCGCCGGAGAGACTTTGTGCCTGTGGCTCGTATTTCCTGCCGCAGCTCAGCCTTTCGCGATCGCGTTCGCTTCTCACTTGATCCTGGACGTCATGAATATGAAGAAGGTGAGGCTGTTCTATCCCTCCGGAAAAGGGATCAGCCTCGGGTGGTTTTATGCAGACAGGCTCGCGAACAAAGTAACAGAGATCATCGGCGCGTTATGGCTGATATTGGCTTTGCTGCTCATTACTGTTTAGCGGCCGCGGTATTCATTACCGACTCAGTTCAGAAACGATACCGCATCATGCTCTGTATCAGCTCAAGCTGCAGGCACCAGATCATTTCAGACTTCGGTTCCGTATCAGTTCAAGCTACCGAATCCTTGAATATTAGCAGTTTCGGTAGTATAATTGACTCACTAACAGATAAATCAATTCATAAGGGGGTGTTTCCATTGGGCAGACATGGAACAATAGCTAACAGAAAATCAGCGCAGGACTCTAAGCGTTCTGCAATGTTCACTAAATATTCAAGACAGATTATCGTTGCGGCTAAGGCCGGCGGAGATCCGGAATTCAATCCGTCACTGAGAGTAGCGATCGATAAGGCAAAATCGATCGGAATGCCTAACGATAACATCAACAGAGCTATCAAGAAGGGTACCGGAGAACTCGGCGGCGAATCATATGAAGAGCTCCAGTTCGAAGGTTATGGCCCATCAGGAGTTGCTGTTATCGTAGAAGCTCTGACAGACAATAAGAACAGAACAGCATCATTCGTAAGATCCATATTCGACAAGAACGGCGGTAATCTCGGAACACCGGGCTGCGTATCCTATATGTTCTCGAGAAAGGGTGTCATCATCATCGATTCAGAAGACCTTGATGAGGATGAGGTAATGATGGTAGCACTTGATGCCGGCGCTGACGATATGATAGTCAATGACGACAATTTTGAGATCAGGACTGATCCTGCAGCATTCAATGATGTGCATCAGGCTATCAAGGATGCAGGATATGAGATCGTTGAAGCTGAAGTCGAGCAGATCCCTTCGATGGAAGCTAACGTATCAGACGAGAGTGCGATCAAGTCACTCACCAAGCTGATCACTTCACTCGAAGATAATGATGACGTACAGAAGGTATACTTCAACTGCGATCTCGATCTTGAATAGCAGGAGTTTCGTGATCATTAACGGGGTCAGACTCTGAACCTGATCCATACATCAGAATATAAACCTGAATTATCATTCCTGGGGTATGCGTTAAAGTTTCTTTAATTGAACCTACACTTTCTTAAAGGGATTTCGATGCCGAAGCATTATGTAAAGCCTCCCGCGAGGGGACTACAGAAGCCAGGCTAAGAAAGTACCCACCTTATCTGTTTTCGATAGGGCGTCAATTAATGGCTTGACGGTATTTCGGGAATTTATATTGCAAAAAATACAGCAGCCTGCGACTGTTTTTTCTGTATTTTTCCCGCAGATGATCCGGCAAGAATTAGGCATAAATCTGTCAAATTTGCATTTTTGTGCTATATTTGTACAATTGTGGTACAATATTAATAATTATTCAGAATTATCGTTCACTTTTTGTGAGCGTATCTGAGCGAAATACTATCTGTATCAATCTGAAGAAGGGGATGTTACACCATGAAAATCAGAAAGCTCGACGTCAGGGATATCGAAGGTTTCCATATCGGAAATGCCGAGGATGTCGAAGGCGGAACAGGGGTGACTGTTATAGTTTCTGAAGAAGGAGCTGTCGCAGGAGTCGATGTAAGAGGCGGTGCTCCGGCAACCAGAGAGACAGATCTTCTGAGATCTGAGAATACCGTGGATTCGATCAACGCTGTCGTTCTCAGCGGCGGGTCTGCGTTCGGTCTCGAAGCGGCCTCCGGTGTTATGAGAGCACTTGCTGCAAGAGAGATAGGTTTCAGAGACGGCGAGATCGTGGTGCCGATCGTTACCGGCGCTTCACTCTATGATCTTCGATGCGGAAAATCAGATGTTTTCCCTGACAGAGAGATGGGAGTCAAAGCAGTAAGTAATGCCTTCGAAGGAAGATTCCGCTCGGGCAATTACGGTGCGGGTACCGGAGCCACGGTAGGCAAGATGTTCGGAATGGACAGAGCTATGAAGTCCGGTCTGGGATCATTTGCCTGCGGTGACGATGTCATACAAGTCGGTGCAGTTGTAGCTGTCAACGCTTGTGCGGATATTTATAACGGCGCAGGAAATATCATCGCCGGACTCAGAACGGAAGACGGGACCGCGATACACGGGACGATCAAAGCACTCAAGGATCAGGTCCACAATGTTACCGGCAGAAGAGAAGCTACACTCGAAGAGCTTCGCGAAAAAACAGCAAGGAAAGCTGAGATCAACAGAAAGAGATTGTCTCAGGCGGATGAGTTTTTCCCTGCATATCCTAATACAGAGGATGCTTCTGAATTCAGCGAAGATGCAGACAGTGCTGCAGTCGGTCCTATCGATTCGATTCAGTCCGGCTTTGGATCAGATGCCGGTCAGCAGGAAGCTGTCAAGACCGAAGCCGCTGAGGATATAGGTAATATTTCGGATACTATCAACAATGCGCAGACAAGATCTGACATCGCTAAGGCTATCATGCAGGCTTATATGAACAGCAGTCTGCAAACATCCGGTGGTGCTGAACAGGCCGGATCCGTGAATGAAGTTTCTTCTGATGCGGATGCAGCAGCTGACAATATTTACGGTGAGGACACGGGAACTGTCGAGCAAAGCGCATATACAACAGAAGCAGAATATCCTTCCGGAGAGGACTTCGGAGCCGCAGCTGAGGAAAACACTAAGGCTGTCAACGAACCTGATACATACGCTGATGTTCCTGAATACGGTTCAGATGTTTCCGGATCAGATCCTGCGTCTGACTATAATACTGCCGCTTCTGAACTGAGCGAGCATGCCGAAGCTGTCAGCGCTGATCCGGAACCGGATCTATTCGAGCTGAGCGAAGAAGAGAAGGCTGATATGGGATACGGCATCCCGTTCAACACTACTATAGGCTGCCTGATCACAAACGCCTGCCTGACCAAACCGCAGGCTAACAAGCTGGCATCGATTCTGCATGATGCATATGCCAGAGCTATCAAGCCTGTTCACGGAACGATGGATGGCGACACCATTTTCGTAATGTCGACGGGCAAGGAAGAAGTGAATTTTGACGCTTTTGCCGCTTTGGCAACTGACGTGATGCAGTACGCTATCATCGACGCTGCGATCTCATCAGAGAGCGCTTACGGATTCCCTTCGGCATCAGCTATGTCCAGAGCAGTTGCCGCAGCAGGACAGGAATCCTCGGAGCAGTAGGCTCGATAAACATATTTACAGGTAACAGGAGGGGCTGTAAAGCCGCTTGACTGATAATGAAGAAAGTAATTCTTATAGACGGCAATAGTTTGCTGTTCAGGGCGTATTTTGCTATGCGTCCAATGGTAACATCCAAAGGCATACACACACAGGGCGTGTTTGCCTTTGTTAATATGCTCAATAAGATCATCAAGGACTACGAGCCGGATTACATGGCTGTCGCTTTCGATATGAAAGAAAAGACATTCAGGCATGATGTCTATTCCGAGTACAAAGCAGGCAGACAGCTGACGCCGATAGAGCTTCTGTCGGAGATCCCACTGCTGCACAGAGTCCTCGAGGCTATGAATATCGCTGTTCTTGAGAAGCCTAAGTACGAAGCTGACGATATAATCGGTACGCTGAGTGTCCGCGCTACAGACGAGGGCTTCCGGACTTTGGTCATAAGCGGCGACAAGGATGAGCTCCAGCTGGTCAGTGATAATGTCAGTGTGCTTATCAATAAGAAGGGCATGAGCGAGTTCACTGTATATGATCCGGAAGCAATGATGGAGAGATACAGTCTCACTCCTAAACAGTTCATCGATCTCAAGGGCCTCATGGGCGACTCTTCGGACAACATCCCGGGTATCATGGGCATAGGCGAGAAGAAGGGTATTTCTCTGCTTCAGAAATACGGTTCTGTCGAGGGCGTCATCGAGCACGCGGATGAGATACCGGGCAAAATGGGAGAGAACGTCCGTGCAGGCATCGAATCGGCGAAGATGTCGAAATGGCTCGCGACTATCAATACTGAAGTTCCGATTGACTTCACATGGGAAGAGCTGGAATTCAAACAGCCGGATATCGACAAGCTCATAGAAATTTATACAGAGCTGGAGTTCAATTCATTCATTAAGAAGCTTCAGTCAGACGGACACGGCGACCTTGCGGGTGATGATATCTCCGCGCAGTCAGCAGATGTCTTTGCCGAATTGAGCGAAGTGAAGAAAGTCGATCTGGATTCATTCATGTCATCGGTACCTGAAGGCAGCGAGGTATGGATAGAAGCAGCTACGGATGCATCGCATCTCCACAGACCTGAGGTGTCGGCTGTAGCGCTTTACAGTCATGAGCTCGGCATTTGCTGCGTGAAAGACTTGACACCGATGGATTCAGATATTATCATCGGACGCATCGCAGGTATGAAATACAGGCTGGGCGGATGCGGACTCAAGAAGGTCTGCTATTCGTTCCTCGGAAGCGATGCAGGAGGCTCAGTCCCGTATTATGATGTTACGGTAGCGGAGTATCTCCTTGACCCTAACAGGCAGAAGTATCCGCTCGAGAAACTCCTCCTCAGATACTGCGGCT
>SVCR01000155.1 GCA_015058265.1 Clostridiales bacterium | reverse complement strand
ATGAAAGGATTCGAACCTTCACGATGTTACTCACACGGACCTGAACCGTGCGCGTCTGCCAATTCCGCCACATCCGCTTATTGATGGCGCGCTCTTGGGCACGCCATGCATTATACACTATTCCAGTTAAGATGTCGAGTAGAAAATTCAGATTTTCTGATTTTTCGAAAATGTGTCCTTACTACTCTTCTTCTTCCATGATAGCATCGAACTCTGCTGCTGCAGCGTCGAATTCTTCTTCGCTCTCGATCTCAAGGATCTCGAACTCTTCATCGCTGATCTGCTTATAGCCATAGATATATACATCGTCTGTTCCGTCTTCCGGTGCAAGCGCGATATATTCCTTGTCATTCAGTTCGAAGGTACCCATTACATAGCAATCTACTGCTGTATCATCATCAAATTCCAGAGTGATAATATCTTCTTCCTCTTCTTCGACGTTTACATTCTTGATATCTTCTGCCATAATGCTTTCTCCTTTCGTGAAATGCCTAATCAATATAACATGATATCCGTGTATTTTCAAGAGTATACGGGAAAAACCGGCTTTCCCGCATTCTGTTATTTGTCAGCAAAGAATTCTATCACACTTTCGGCAGCTTTTGAATTCATCCCGTCCACTGCTGTCAGTTCTTCGTAAGTAGCTTTCCGTATCGCGTCAATGCTCCCGAATTGCTGCAGCAGCTTTGCCCTCCTTCCGGGACCGATGCCCGGTATATCCTCAAGGACTGAGTGGATCATCTTCTTGCCTTTGACTCCGGACATATATGTGATCGCAAAACGATGGACCTCTTCCTGGATATTTCCGCAATAGCTGAACAGCAGCCTGTTATCCCTGAGGTCTATCTCACGGCCGTCCTCAAAGACGATAGCTCGCGTCCTGTGTGCATCGTCTTTGGCGAGCCCGACTACCGGGATCGCGATGCGGAACGCATCGATGACGGCCTTGACCGCATGCACTTGCCCGAGTCCGCCGTCGATGAACATTATATCCGGATAGGTGCTGAAACCGCTGTCGCCGCTTCTCGCTCTCTTCAGCCTGCGGTAGATCACCTCTCTCAGGCTGCCGTAGTCATCGCCTTCTGCAGTCCTCACCTTGAATTTGCGGTAGTCAGACCTGACAGGATCCCTGCCCTCATAAACGACCATTCCTCCGACCGTATCCAGACCGTTGAAGTTGGAGATATCGTATGCCTCTACCCTGTACTCTCTGGTATCACCTTCCGGTATCAGGACAGGAGCGGAGCCGGTGATACTGCAGGCATATTCGATGACTGCTCCGATCTCCTTCCGAAGCGCGTCCTTTCGTTCCCTCTCTCGTTCTGCACGCTCATCGAGAGATTTGACGAGCTGGAGAGAATCTTCTCCTGCCATCTTGAGCAAAGCTTTCTTCTCGCCTCTCTCAGGAACGATTATACGTGTCCGATGCATCTTGTCCGTCTTCATTTCAGCATTTGCGGAGTTCACGGAATCAAGGAAGCCTTCCAGAAGCTCCTCATCTTCAATGTGCAACGGAAGGATTATTTCCCTCGGTAATATAGACAGTTCAGGGTAGTACTGCTTAATGAATGATGAAAGGATATCCCCGGCACTGTCATTCCCGTCAGCCGCAGCATCGCCTCTTATATAAGTGATCTCCCTTCCTACCATCTTCCCGTCTCTGACTTTGTACTGGGCTATGACGCGTGTCCTGTCAGTAACGACCGGGATCAGCACATCAACATCCCTGTCACGTACCATAGATGCCCTCTGCGTCTCACTAAGAGCCCTCAGAGACTTGATATAGTCCCTGTATCTGGCAGCCTCCTCATATTCAAGCTGCTCCGAAGCCTCCTCCATCTTCTTCTCAAGCGAACTGATAAGTGCAGCATCGTGTCCGCTCAGGATGTCCAGTATCTCGCTTATCATGGTGCTGTATTTTTCAGCATCAGCGTTACCGGTGCAGATGCCTGTGCATTTCCCTATAAAATAATTGAGGCACGGCCTGACTCCGGGTCTGAACTCCTGCTGCCTGCACTTCTTGAGCGGATACATCTCATCTATCATCTTCATTATCCGCCTCACGGCTGTCCCGTCTGTATATGGGCCAAAGTATCTGTTGCCGTCCCTGATGAGACGCCTGGTACTGAAGACTCTCGGATACGCTTCGTTCGTCGTGACTTCAATATACGGATAAGACTTGTCGTCTTTGAGGAGGATGTTATATCTCGGCATATATTTCTTGATGAGATTGCACTCCAAAACAAGAGCTTCCATCTCCGTCGCACACCTGATGTATTCAAACTCAGCTATGTTGGAGACAAGAGCCCTTACCTTGGGATCAGCCTGAGAAGTCTTGCGGAAATACGACCTGACTCTATTCCTCAGGTTCACAGCCTTTCCGACGTAGATGACTTCTCCGAGACTGTCCTTATGCAGATAAACTCCCGGACAAGTCGGGAGTTTTTTCAGTTCCTCTTCAATTACAAACATTATAAAGGATCGTTATCTTTTTTGATTGAAATCAAACTTCTTTATTTACAGACGCCCCTGTTCACTTATCTGATCCGTTTCCGGATTCCTTCGGTGTATCGGAGCTGACTATCGTTTTCTTTTTCTTAGCTTTCCTCTTCCTTTTTGAGGCCTTAGCCGCATCCTCCAGTTCTTTCTGACGCTTCAGTTCAGCCTCTATGGCCTCCCTGCGCAGATCTCCTGTCCTCGGAGCGACCTTGTCGTAAGATGTCGTATAATTCCAGTTACGGCGTTTGCGGTCCTCATCAATGGCCATCTGCTGAAGAGCGATCTCTCTGATCTTTTCTTCTCTCTTCCTCAGCTTCCGCAGGCGGCGGCGCCTCTTGACTGAGCCGATCCTGAAGAATACCAGCAAGATGAAGAGTATGACACATCCAATGGCAATAACCGCATTATTGGAAATATATATCTTCGACGGGAACCATCCCTTAGGAACATCTCTCTTTACTACAAGATCTACAGTTCCCTTGACTTCATCGGCCACGGATATGCGGTATTCCCCGACCTTAGTTCCCTCTTTCAGAGGTGCCTGAAGGTTGTCATAGATGATCGCCTCTGATGATACGAGATCCTCACTGCCTTCAGGAGGAACATATACGAATCCGTTGTTTTCTGTGTAAACAGGAACAAATGTGGAAGCTCCGCCCTTGACCTTGGCATGTCCCACCTTCTCGCCTGCCTCTATCACGACGTTTCTCGTGACCTTCGTATCTGCATACTGCAGAAGGCCTTTTGCCTCATATGGGATATCGTTCTCGTTAGAATCCAGAAGTATGACAATGAGCTGCATACCGTCATCGACGACAGCTACACCGGCATACTGTGATCCGTCGACCGGCCCGCCTACAGTGCCGGTCAGTCCGCCTTTAGAGAACTTGTAGATGTCAGATGGTCTCCTGCTTACAGTGAGCGGATTGGTACTGCTGAATGTTACCTCGCGAACAGAGTTCTTGACTGAGGCCTCAGTCGTGACTGATCTCATCTCAAATGCCTTTTTGACCAGCTGGTACCTGTATGCTGCCTGAACTATTACGGCAAGATCACTGGCGGTAGAGTACTGCTTCTCATTATATGAACCGCCCGGATTGGTAAAATGGGTATCCATCAAACCGAGCTCCATCGCTTTGGCATTCATCTCCTTGACGAATATCTTGCGCTTGGTTGCACTATATGATGCAAGCGCTTCAGCCGCTTCAGTCGATCCTCCGACAAGCATCGCATTGAGAAGATCTCCGACCCTGATGCTTTCGCCTTCCTCGAAATCATCTCCGTAAGAAGCCATTTTCTTCGTGATCTCAACAGAGTTATCCAGCTCGGCATCGTTATACATGTTGTCTATGACTACCATTGCAGTCATAAGCATGACCATCTTGCCCGGAGACATCTTACGTCCCGGATGTCTCTTCAAAACGACCTCACTGGTAGATCCGGACATAACAATATAGGAACTGGATGAAACATCAGGCATCCCGGCAATAGTCTTCAGACCTGTAGCTCCCGGAGAAAGGTTCAGAATATCCTCTTTGGAGATATCATCATTTCCTTCTGCCGTTCCCTCGCCGTCAGCAGCAGCCGCGTCATCGCCGCCAGCTGCATCGCCTTCTGCAGTCTCCTCAGTTTCCTTCTTGTTTTTATTCTTGTTTTTCTTCTTACTCTTTTTCTTTTCTTTATTCTCCTGCGTCCCCTCTTCAGCGGCTGCTTCATCTCCGCCTTCGGCCTGCTCTTCCTGAACAGCTCCGTCCTCCCCTGTGGCGTATACTTCATATGAAGCACTAAAACTGATGGTGGTCACCAGTGTCAGCACCAGCAGTACTGAAATGATGGCCACCAGTTTTTTTCTGATTCGCAGTGTCAATTCTCTATCAAACACTTGCTCTCTCCGTTAGTAATTATTTGTTCTCAGCTTCGAATTCCTTCATGTAAGCAACAAGAGCGTCAACACCTTCCTCAGGCATAGCATTGTAGATGGAAGCTCTGCATCCGCCTACGATCCTGTGACCCTTGAGGTTGATCATGCCTCTCTCCTTAGCGCCTGCAACAAATGCCTTGTCAAGTTCTGCGCTCGGAGTTACGAATGTAACGTTCATGAGGGATCTGTCTTCCTTAGCAACTGTGCCCTTGAAGAACTCGGACTCATCAAGGCAGTCATAGAGCTTCTTAGCCTTGCGGACATCCTTCTCATGCATTGCAGCTACGCCGCCGTTAGCAAGGAGATACTTGAATACTTCGCCTGCAACATAGATAGTGTAGCAAGGAGGAGTATTGTACATCGAGCCCTTGGAAGCGTGTGTAGCATAATCAAGGTAGATAGGTGTGCTAGCAGGAGCGTGTCCTACGAGATCCTTTCTTACGATAACGATAGTCATTCCTGCAGGAGCAACATTCTTCTGTGCGCCGGCAAAGATCAGACCGAACTTAGTAACATCGATTTCCTCTGAAAGGATGCATGATGACATGTCAGC
>SVCR01000154.1 GCA_015058265.1 Clostridiales bacterium | reverse complement strand
GCGACGACTATTTCGACCTTGACGCCATAGAAACATTATGACCCTTGCAAAGGGGGATGAGAACCGAAAGTGAATAACAGACAAAAGCATAATGGAAATAATCAGGGTATAATGCTGGATGATTACCTTTTTTCAGAATTGTTCCGCAAGCTGTGTGAAACAGCAGGAGAAGACAGCACAGCCCTGATCGACGCTGATGGAAAGATGACCTGCGGTGAGATCCGGGACGCTGTCGACAGTCTTGCTGTCTGCCTTATCGAAGGGCATGGTTTGAGAGAAGGCGACTGCGTGGGCCTTGCAGGTCAGAATTCAATAAGCTGGATGCTGCATTTCTGGGCAATAATCAGAGCAGGCGGTATTGCGGTGGTGGAAAACGATCTCCTGAAAGGCAGTGAGATCGTGAAGCACTATGAGTATCAGGAACTCAGATTTATGCTCGCAGGAGATGTCAGTGATCAGCTTCTTGCAGATCTGAAGGCTCTTCTCGGGGATAAACTGAAAAGATTCGTCGAAATGCCGTTACAGCCGCCTTCGGCAGAGCAGAGAGCGATGCTCGACGACAGGGAGGACTCCCTGCCTGTGAGGCATGACGCAATAGGAATGTTCTCTTCAGGGACCATGTCAAGGCCAAAAATGATCCGGCTCTCGCAGGAGGCCCTGCTCTATGATGCGGAAAAAGCCGGGATGAGGATGCTGCTGCCTTTCGAGTATCACGCGATCTTTGTCCCGTTTTCGCATATTCTCGGACTGGTGAGACTTGCAAGCTATATGCGCCTTTGTGATCCCGTTATCATCGCATCAAAAAACAGCCCGCAGAGCATTGCGGATATCTGCAGGCGATATCATATCAACGAGATCACAAATGTCCCTACTGTAGTGAAGATGCTGGCTGAGCATCCGGACTTTGAGACGATCATCAAACCTCAGATAGACTATCTGTGCATCGGCGGTACACGTATATCAGCAGAAGAGGCCGGGGAACTGGAGGATCTGTATGATGCAAAACTCAACATCGGATACGGGATGACTGAGGCATCGGGGGTCGTATCTCTTGCTGATTATTCGAAGCCTCAGAGCAAACGCTACAGTACTGTCGGAAATCCGCTGGATGACATAGAGGTGAGAATCGCGATGCCTGACCCGGACGGAAAAGGCAACATGTTTTGCCCTGCCGGAAAAAGCGGGGAGGTGATTGTCAGAGGGAATAACATCATGAACGGGTTCTTCGAGGACGGACAGTACAGACAGGCTGCTGACGGTGAGGGGTATTTCCACACAGGAGACCTCGGCTATCTGGATGAGGAGGGCTTTCTGCACATAAACGGCAGGATCAAGAACATAATCATAAAGGGCGGCGAGAACATAATGCCGGGCGAGATAGAGGAGTGCATCAGGACTCTTCCGGATATAGAGGAGGTCATCGTTATCGGTGTACCCGATAAAAAATACGGTGAAGAGATCGCGGCACTGGTGATCCCGAAAGCCGGATGCACGGTGACGATAGATGAAGTAAGAGAAGCAGTGGCAAAGGATTACACGAGATTCAAGCAGCCGGGATACCTGCTTTTATATGATGAATTCCCGACGACAAGACTCGGAAAGCCGGATATAATATCTCTGAAAGATGATGCTTTGTCCAGAATCAGTAATACGTAGCACTTGGAGGATATAGATGAGCAGAATGAAATGGGTAGACCTGCTGACAACGATCAGGGTGACATGGGTCTCATTCATAGCACTGATATTGTTCGTTGGTTTGAGCGTAGGTACCCTGCTGGGAACAGGCTGGACCGGACCTGCTTCGGCGATAACGGCCAACAGGTATTATGACAAACAGGCGGTGATGGATCTCAAGGCGGTATCTGCTGACGGTTTCGATGAAGCGATGATCGACCGCATACGCGCTATAGATGATGTGTCCGCCGCCGAGGGCATATATACAGCGGATGCATTCATGCGCATAAACGGAGAGAGAGAACTCTTTTCCGTGATCTCCGTCACGGATGATATCGACAGGCTCGAGATAATAGATGGTACTCTGCCTCAGGCGCCTGATGAGATAGCGATCGACCGTAAAATGGCTGAAGACAGGTATTACAGCCTCGGTGATGTCATATCGCTGGACAGCTCGCTCGAAGAGCTTACGGGCTATCCGGTAAGCAGCCTGGGATCGTCGAGATTCAGGATCACAGCGATAGTTCAGCACCCTGAATTCATTTCCTCGGCCGAAGGTTCGGCCAAAGGGTATTCGGCTGCATACAGACGCAATTTCCGTTATTACGCTATGGTCGATGAGAGTGCGTTCAACGATGATGTATATTCCGGCAAATACAATGCCGTTCTCATGCGCATGAAGAGCCTTGAGGGAGTCGACAGATTTGCTGCCGGCTACAGCAGCAAGGTCCTGGATGCAGAGGACCGCATCACCGGCGCGCTGGGTGATGAGGACAGCATCAGCCTTACTGATATCACATCTACTTTCGGATACTATTCGGTAAAAATGGCGGGGGATACAGGCGGCAAAGTCGCATCGGTCTTCTCATCGTTCTTCTTTATCGTAGGGCTGCTGGTATGTTATTCCACGATACTCCGTATAGTAGAAGAGGAAAAACGCCTTATAGGCACCAAGATGGCAAATGGTTTTTCAAGAGGTGCTGTCACATCTAAATATCTGATGTTCGTGACATGCGCGGTGACTCTTGGCGTGATTCTGGGCATTTCCATTGCATTTATGATATCCAGGATGTCACAGCAGACGCTGCATTCAACGCTGACATTCGCAGACACATACGATTATTATGACATGCAGCAGATCCTGATAGTTGTTGCGGTAGAGTACGCTTTCATGCTCCTTATCGCCTGGTTTGCTTCCGCAAAACAGCTGAGGATGAAGATAGCCAGCCTTCTGAACAACAGCAAGGAAAACAGCAGACTCTTTCAGGCGATCGGAAAAAGTGCTCTTGTAAGAAAGGCATCTGTGAGCATACAGTCCTTTGTATACAATATATCCATGGACAGCTCCAGAGTCATAGCGACCATCGTCGGAATAGCATGCAGCATGGCGCTCCTGATCGCACCGACATCGCTGATCTTCAACATGATAGCTACTCCGGAGCTCCAGTATGATGAACTGTTCCACTTCGATCATACGGTGCAGTATTCCGATGATAAAAGCGAAGAAAAGGTAATAAG
This sequence comes from Clostridiales bacterium, assembly GCA_015058265.1. Next base: position 1,789 of record SVCR01000154.1, on the reverse strand, counting down.
CATTCTCGATGAAGCAGGAGCGAAGTATGCAAAGGTATATTCCGAAGATGCGCTGCTGTCAAGAAGCGGGAAGGAGACAGGAAGCGTGAGGCTCATCGTGACGGATGACCCGGAGAGTTTCAAAAAGATGGTAAACTTTCAGGATCCGGACACACATGATGAGATCGAGCTGAGCGATAGAGGAGTCATGGTCTGGCAGGCCGAGGGCAAAGACTATGGTGCTGCTGCCGGCGATGTCATGAAAATAACATCATACAACGGGGACAACTACAGGTTTGAAGTCGACGGGCTGTACAGGTGCTATGATTCAGGGTCCTACCGTTTATTCATGACTTCGGACGTCTATGAGCGCGTGACAGGGAAGGAATATAAACCAAATGCTTTCCTTACTGCGATATCGGATGATACTGCGAATGAGCTTACGGATATCGACGGAGTACTCAGCTGCACTGACGATCATAAGGCCTGTGTGGATTTCTACAACAACCTCAAAGTGATATACGCCGGCGTTCTCGGGCTGGTACTGATGCTTTCGGCGATAATAGCATTCCTGATACTCCTCAATCTGAACATCCAGTTTGTCAAGGAGAAGAAAATGGAGCTTATCGTCATGAGGATAAACGGATTCTCTGTGGGAGCGGCAAGGATGTATATCCTCAGGGATAACATCTTCCTGACCATTATATCCACGATCATCGGAGTGATCGCAGGCATAATCCTCGGCGGCACGCTCAACTCCGCTCTGCAGCTGGAAGGCCAGTGCATGATCAGTACTCCAAGCCTCCCGGGATGCATGTTCGGAGTGGCAGTCACATTGATCTATGTGGTGATAACAAATATTATAGCGGTCTGGCCGATCGGAAAACTCGATCTGACGGACATAAGCAAGGCATAGAGAGATAAAAGGTGGGAACAATGACAGATTCTAAGATCAGCTATCTGAAAGCAATGAAGCGGCTGAACGCCGCAATACCGGAAGCGAAGGATCTACAGGAAGGCCTTCAGACAGGTCTTGACATAATCCTTGAGGACTTCGGGTTTGAATATGCAGTCGTCTGGTACCCGGACAAGAGCGGAGACATGGAAGTGCTTCGCCCTGCGTACTGGGTGGGCGATTTCAACCTGACTACAGCCGAATGCCCGCTCGAAGGCAATATCGTCGGCCGGGTCTTCACGGGCAGGAGTTCCGAGATGCACAATAACTGTGACAGCTCAGTGACTGAAGGCCTCGACTTCCTGTCGGGCATAGAGGTCAGAAACCTTGAGTGCATACCGGTAGCGGCCGGCTATGACGCGGTCGGATGCATACTGCTCATCAACAGGGCAGGCGGTGCGGATATCACCGAGGATGAGCATAATGTCATGGACATGTTCGGCATACTGCTTTCGATGTATTTTGACGACAATGACGCCATCTATGAGTCGATGCACAGACGCAGCGTCCTGGCGACGATGAGAGACATCCGCAAGGACTACAGGAATGGCGATATCGTGACTCATGTTCTCAAGGGCGTGGATGTGGATATACATGAAGGGGAGTTCATGGTCCTGCTGGGAGAATCCGGCTGCGGCAAGTCCACTCTGCTGAACATAATCGGAGGCATCGACACGGCCACATCCGGGACCTTCACGTTCAAGGGAGAAGACTACAGCAACCCGGGCGAAAAGGTCCTTACAAAATACAGAAAAGAGAATATAGGGTTCATATTCCAGTCGTATAACCTGATGCCTAACATGACGGCGATACAGAACCTCAAATACATCGCGGAGCTCAACAAGGACAGCCTTG
>SVCR01000153.1 GCA_015058265.1 Clostridiales bacterium | reverse complement strand
CGCCTCGACTATGCCGTCCCCAGGCGCCACTTTAGATGGCCCTGCCAGCTCCTCTGCTGCGAACACCGGTGCTATAGTCCCGAGGCACATTGTCAGTGCTACGGTCAGGCTCAGCAGCAATGTGAATATTCTGCCCTTTCTCGTCTTCATGTTATCCTCCATTTTCGTTCGTATGCAGAGGCAGGTTGACAGTCCGTATTTTCAACTGTTTACCCCGCTCCCAATAACCATTGTTTGTTGTCTAATTTTCTCATAAATTTATTAAAATGTATATAGCGAAAACGTTTTCATTTGTATTTTTTTCGTACAAAAGCACCCGTTTTTACCAGATTTCTTGACACGATCAATGCTATATCAATTCGTACAGGACGAACCCTCCTTTGTTTTCGAATCCGGTCGTCCAAAGCCTCTTCAGATCGATCCATTGGTACCCGCTGTATGTCACCGCTTTGGCCAGCATATCTCCTGTATCATCGTTCCGGTCATATCCGTTGATCAGAAACCAATGCCATACGTAGTCCCGCATTGCCCGATCTCTGTGATTCAGCACCAGAGTCGGCACCGGATAACCATTGTCTATCTGACATGCCAGCACCTCAGCCGCTTTCTCATATGGCTCGTGACCGCCAAACTCAGTCATCGACAGTCCCTCTATCCCTCTGTCTCTGAGATATGCAGAATAGCCGTCAATATAGATATCCAGTCTGTCTATTCCCGACATCCTCGGCCACAGGTACTTTTCCATATGATGCGCAAAGTCAATATATGCATGCTTGCTGAGTTCACTGAGATCATATGGATATATCCCCTCGATCCCTCTGTGCAAAGCGAAGTACAGACTGCTGTCGCAAGCTGTCTCAGCTCCGCAGCCGCCGATGCGCATCATGAAAGTTCTGAACCAGTCCTGGTTTCCCCCGTATGAACTTCCTATTCTGAAATGCTCCAGTTCCCTTTTCACTCTTTTATATCCTTTTTCCCTTGTAATCAGTTGAGCTTAGCATTTACTCTAATGCCAGCTGTGTTACTTCTCAAGTATGCGCTCATACAGCATACGGTCCCTATCTGAGAAGACGTTGAATATTACCCTGCGAACACCGCGGTAAGGTGTCGATCCATCTGTGTTTCTGAGATATGAAGCTGTCTCAGCGATAGCTGCGTCCTGCTTATCCAGAAATTCTCTGACCGTCTGAACAGCTATCCTTGAGGCTTCCTCGCCCGGAAACATGAACACCCCTGTCGAGATGCAGCAGAAAGCTATGCTCTCAAGCTTGTTCTCAACAGCTATTTTGAGACAAGATCTGTAACTGGACTTCAACAATTCTCTGTGTTCATCTGTAAGTTCGCCATTTACGATCGGGCCAACTGTGTGGATCACATATCTTGCCGGCAGACAATATCCAGGCGTGATCTTCGCCCTGCCCGTCGGTTCTTCATAGCCTTGTTTATCCATTATGCGGGCACACTCCAGCCTGAGCCGGATGCCTGCAGCCGAATGGATGCAGTTATCGATGCAGTTGTGCAGAGGCTGGTAGCAGCCGGTCATCCCGGAATTGGCTGCATTTACAATGGCATCGACCTTCAGCGTGGTGATATCGCCCTGCCACAAATACAGTCTCGGATCGATGCTGCAAGGCTCCAGCTGAGCCTCATCAGTGATGCCTCTCAATATATTTTCGCGCTTAAGATATACATCCTGTACTTCCAGAAACTCATCGCTGATCGGTCTCGGCATCCTCATATTCATAAGTGCCCTTAAGAGGTCCTTCTGCCCCTGCTCATCGTCCGGAGTAGGAATTCTCCTGTATCCGGGAAACTCTGCCTTGAGTTTTTCTATCAGCCATATCCTGCTTTCCTTCTGATCCATTTTATCCTCTCCCGTGTTGTATCTGAGATATATCTGTTGATATCAAAGGCTCCTGCCGTCTGCTTTAATGTAATGATAGTAAAAAGAGGATGCGCACACAAGTACGCATCCTCGATATCGCATTTGATCTCTGACAGTTATTTTCTCTTCTTCTTCATTGTCAGGTGCATCGGAAGTCCTCCCGCTGTATAAGGCTGGACTGATCCGATTATGAATGGTCTTACGTAAGCCAGATATTCATCACTTACATAGGTGCCATCGTTGATGATCCAGTTCTTCGGAACCTTTCTTTCAACATTAGCGACCTCGTGGATGTCAAACATGTTATATGTCTCAACATAAGGCTCTCTTGACTTGACCTCGATGGTGATCATCATTCCGGTCTTGCCATCGAATGCAGCCTGAGCAGCAAGGTATCCGACGTTATAAGCTTCGTCAGCGTCAACACGAGAGCTGACATGAGCAGCACATCTCTGGAGCGACGAGAATTCGATGTAACGCGACTTGAGACCTGTCTCCTCTGTAACTCTGTGAGCCAGATAAGCAGCAGTACCTGCAAGCTGTTTATGTCCGAAAGCATCAACGTGATCATTGCTGTTGCTGAGCTCACATACGAACTTGCCGTCAGCTGTCTTAAGGCCTTCAGATACAGCTACTACGATGGACTTCTTAGTCTCGGCAAGAGTCTTGATCCTCTTGAGGAAGTCATCGATATCAAATACTACCTCAGGCAGATAGATCAGATCCGGTCCGGAGCAGTCGATGTCTCTTGAAAGAGCAGCAGTTGCAGTCAGCCATCCCGCATGACGACCCATGATCTCGACAATGCAGATAGTCGGCTTGGAAACGCCGTAGCTCTCATTGTCTCTGATGATCTCTTTCATCGAAGTAGCAATATACTTAGCGGATGAACCATATCCCGGGCAGTGGTCCGTCATAGGGAGATCGTTGTCGATAGTCTTAGGGATACCGATAAATTTCTGCTTCTTGTTGTGTATAGCTGCATAATCAGAAAGCATCTTGATCGTATCCATTGAATCGTTTCCGCCGTTGTAGAGGAAGAACTCAATATTCTTCTTATCGAGGATGTCGAAAATCTTCTCATATGTCTTCTCGTTTCCCTCGATAGGCGGCAGCTTATATCTGCATGTTCCGAGGAAAGCAGAAGGTGTTCTCTTGAGCAGAGAAAGATCCTGCGAGCTGGTGATATAGTCTTCGATATCAACTATATCCTCCTGCAGAAGTCCCTCGATGCCATGATGCATACCATAGATCCTTCTTATTCCTGCCTTCCATGAAGCCTTGATAACTCCGGCAAGGCTCGAGTTGATTACAGCGGTAGGTCCGCCAGACTGTCCTACAATAACGTTACCCTTCATTAATGACCTCCTTACGGATCTCTGACACTGCTCAGCCGTGAATGAAACTGCACCTTGGATCATCTGCAGTCATGCACGTCACAGTTTACTGATCCTCCACGAACTGTCTTATAGATAATAATTATCAAAATCGTTATAAATTATATTCACCGCCTATATTTTAGTCAATGAAGTTTGGCATATTTCTGCAGTTTCGGGCGTTTTCGAAAGTTTTAGGGAGTTTTCGTAAAGGAAGAGACAACTCCCCGTCCTGCCGAGTGATTGCAGATGAAAAGTCCGGATCCTCACAATGTATACTAACAGGCATCAGATTACATGGCCGTGAGTATGGCCCGTTACCGATCCAAGTGTATGATTTGAATTGCAAAAAAGCACATGCCTGGGCTATAATAGAACAGTTAATCGTCACCACTGTAATATAAGGAAAATAAACATATGAATCATCAAGAATTGGCTGAACTGATATATCCTTCGCTTCCTCATACACCGGAAGATTACGAAGCCATGTACCCTCCGAGAGATCTTCCTGAAGGCGCTATGGTCACAAGACTCGGACCAAGCCCTACAGGGTTCATACATCTCGGAAATCTGTACGGGGCATTCGTTGACGAGCGTCTCGCTCATCAGAGCGGCGGCACTTTCTTCCTGCGAATCGAAGATACAGATGACAAGAGATTCGTTGAGAATGCTGTTGAGACCATAATCAGTTCTCTCGCATTTTTCGATATAAGATTTGACGAAGGTGTCACCTCCGAAGGCGATGTCGGATCATACGGAGACTACACCCAGAGCCACAGAGGTGAGATCTACCGGACTTATGCTAAGAAGTTGATCAGTGAAGGCCTTGCCTACCCTTGCTTCCTTACCGAAGAAGAGATCACTGCTGTAAGAGAACAGCAGGAAGCTGCCAAGTTGTCTCCCGGCATATATGCAGGCTGGTCTAAATACAGGGACTGGGACAAGGATCCGGCTATTGAGGAAGAGGTCATCAGCAAACTCCGTTCGGGAGAACCTTTCGTAATAAGACTTCGCTCCAACGGTATCCCTAATGCATCTGCAGAGGACACTTCGAGGCACACAGTATCTGATGCTGTCCGCGGTGACCTCTCGGTCCCGGATAACTTCCTGGATATAGTAATTATCAAGCAGACAGGCATACCTACCTATCACTTTGCCCATGTCGTCGATGACCATCTCATGCGCACGACTCATGTTGTCAGAGGTGAAGAGTGGCTTCCTTCTCTTCCGATCCACGTTGAGCTGTTTGAAGATCTCGGCTGGGAGCTTCCTGTATACTGTCACACAGCACAGCTCATGAAGATCGGTGAAGACGGAAATAAGCGCAAGCTTTCCAAGAGAAAGGATCCGGAGCTCTCTCTGGACTTCTACAGGAGTGAAGGATATCACCCTGCAGCAGTCAGAGAGTATCTTCTCACCATTCTGAACTCCAACTATGAAGAGTGGCGCGCGGAAAATCCGGACGCATCGATCGACGAGTTCAAATTCACAACTGCTAAGATGTCAAGCAGCGGGGCTCTGTTCGACCTCGACAAGCTGAACGACGTCAGCAAATCGACTTTGCTCAGAACAGACGCTCACGAACTCGCTGACTGGCTGAAGCTCTGGTCTGATGAGTTTGCTCCTGAATATGCTTACGTATTCAAGGATATGGATCACCTTGCAGAGATCCTCGACCTCGGCAGGCACGATGCACGCCCGCGAGCAGACCTTGTATACGCA
>SVCR01000152.1 GCA_015058265.1 Clostridiales bacterium | reverse complement strand
TTATCGCATATGAGAGAGACCTTAATGCTTTTGAGAAATTCCTCGTCAAGAGGGGTGCAACAGGTCTGGCATCCTGCACTGAGAGTGATGCTGTTTCCTATGTCCTTGAGCTCAGCAATGAGAGCAAATCAAAATCAACGATCAACCGCAAGGTGTCAGCACTCAGGACATATTTTGATTATTGTATCCGTAAGGGCATGAGGTCGGATAATCCGTTCTCCAAGATAAAATCCGCCAGAAGTGACAGAAGGCAGATCGATTATCTTACTATCAGCGAAGTGGAGCAGCTTCTTGCTCTGCCGGATAACAGCAGGAAGGGCATCAGAGACAGAGCCCTCCTGGAGTTCATGTACGGGACCGGTGCACGAGTAACTGAAGTTGTAAGGCTTAAATTCGAAGATACCAATCTCAGAATGGGATTTGTCACGCTTAAGGATGTCAACGAAGAGAGCCGTATCGTTCCTCTCGGTAAATATGCCAGAGCAGCGCTTACTCAGTATTTCGATGAGGTATATGACTCGATGAGGGGCGAAGAGAGGACAGATGATGATTATGTTTTCATCAACTTCCGCGGTGAGCCTCTTACCAGACAGGGTATATGGAAGATACTTAAAGACTACGGCGACATGATAGGAGCGGATTCGAAAATGACTCCGCAGATACTGAGAGACAGCTTTGCCGTACACATCCTTCAGAACGGAGGAGATCTCAAGACCCTGCAGGAACTCATGGGATTTGAGGATATGTCAGTTGGTATCGCGTATCTGGCAGTGACCGACATCCACGTCAGGGATGTATTTAACCGCACGCATCCGCGCGCATAGAAATGTATCTGTCATTAATAGATAATCAAAGTACTTCCTGTTCAGGGGAGTACTTTTTTCGGGATCTCAGCAGATAATACTTTTTTCGAGATTTCACTTGAAATCATGTATTCTCTGTGATATTCTATTCAAGCTGTGTACAGCACATTGTTATTACGGACGGTCCTCTGGGGACAGGCAATGATCGGTCTGAAGGCTCCAAGAACGTCATGAGAGGAAGGAGAGAATAACGTGAATATTTTAGACCAGATCACAATGGATTACAAAAGGGACGACATCCCACAGTTCAACGTAGGTGACACACTGCGTGTACACGTAAAGATCGTCGAGGGTCAGAGAGAAAGAATCCAGGTATTCGAAGGTTACGTTCTTAAGAGACAGCACGGCGGAGTCAATGAGACTTTCACAGTAAGAAAACTGTCAAACGGAATCGGTGTAGAGAAGACATTCCCGCTCCACTCACCTAGAATCGACAAGATCGAGGTAGTTAAGAGAGGTAGAGTCAGAAGAGCTAAGCTCAACTACATGCGCCAGAGAACCGGTAAGGCTGCCAGAATCAAGAGCGCTGAATAGTGATCACGATGCATACCGACGCGGGAAGTATTTGCCGAAGCAACGGTATGCATTTTTATTGCCAAGATTTCTTCAATTTGTTGATAGTGAAATTAAGGGGTATAATAATAACCAACAATGGGTATGGGATGTGTGCAGGATGTATCTGAGCCTCATTGCCGGGTTGATAACAGGAAAGGGCGATATCTATCATGATAGAAAACATAAACTGGTATCCGGGTCATATGAAGAAGACCCGTGAGCTCATCAGGGAGAACCTCAAAGCGGTCGATGCTGTGGTCGAAATAATAGACAGCAGGATCCCGGTCTCGAGCAGGAATCCGGTGATAGATGAACTCATATCCGGAAAGAGAAGGATAGTCGTCCTGGGCAAGGCCGATCTGGCTGATCCGGCTGAGACGACGAAATGGAAGGAAAAGATCTCGAGAGGTAAGGCAGTAGTAGGAGTGCTGGACCTCAATCTTCAATCCGGTGAGAATATCAAGAAGCTTCTCAAGGTACTTGAAGAGGAGCAGGACAGACGCAATGCTGAGAAGTCGATCAAGAGACCGCTGAGGATCATGATCGTCGGAGTTCCTAATGTCGGGAAATCATCGCTCATCAACAGACTGACAGGAAGAAAATCCGCTTTGACAGGAGACAGACCGGGGGTTACTAAAGGAAAGCAGTGGCTTACGCTTTCGAACGGAATGCAGCTGCTCGATACTCCGGGTATCCTGTGGCCGAAATTCGAGGATCCGAACGTAGGTCTGAACCTCGCTTTCTGCGGCAGCATTAAAGATGACATATTGGGAGTACAGGATCTCGGCTTTGAGCTGATAAGATATCTCGGTGAGAATTATCCCGAACTGATGAAAGAAAGATACAAGCTGAATGACGTTTCGGAAGACCCGCTTGAGAACATGGATAATATTGCCGCTAAGAGAGGGTTCATCATGTCCGGAAAGAGGATAGACTATGAAAGGACAGGACGAACTGTTCTGGATGAATTCAGGGGCGGCAAGATAGGCAGGATCACACTTGAGAAGGTCAGGTGAAACGGCAGCATAACAGGAGGCAGAAATGGAAAAGTCAAAGTGTCTCGCATTGCTGGAATGCGCGGAACGCGGAAGTATTACATCTGCCGCGAAAGCTCTTGGATATACACCATCAGCGATAAGCCAGCTAATATCAAGCCTTGAGGACGAACTCGGACTGAAGCTGCTCTCGAGATCGGCAAAGGGAGTCAGGCTGACCAGTGAAGGTGAGACTATTCTTCCTAAGGTCAGATCTTTTCTTGCTCACGAAAAGGAGATATATCAGACTGCTGAAGAACTCAGAGGCATATTCAACGGAACTCTTACTATAACTGCCTACCCGAGTATCGCGATGACATGGCTTCCGGAAATTGTGCGCAAATTCAAATCAGACTATCCAGGGATCCAGATCAACATACAGGAAGGAATAAGAGAACAGATCTACGACAGGCTCAGCAGGAATGAGGCAGACCTCGGTATGCTTATCTATGATGAAGCGATACCTTTCGAATGGATACCGCTTACGGAATCGCGTATCATTGCGGCTTTGCCTGAAGATCATCCTCTGGCAGACAGAGAAAGCTTCCCTGTCAAAGCGTGCGAAGAGTACGAAATGGCTATAGGCTCATGGGGCAGGGAAAAAGAGATCATCAATATATTCGTCAAGAACGGTGTGAATCCGAATATACGGTATACAACATATGATACTCCTGCATCCCTGGCTCTTGTAAGGATGGGACTGTGCATCGGCATTGTCAATGAGCTGAGCGCGCAGGTGTGGACTGAGCATCTTGTTAAAATGCCATTGGATCCTCCTGAAAGTGTAGTATTCGGGATCGCTGTCCCTTCAGAAGAGCACATGACAAGCGCTGCAAGGAAGTTCCTCAGCTATACGATCAATTACTTCAATGAATAGGGGCTATCTGCTTCTGCCGGACCGGAGGGCTGCTTGCAGAGCTGATAGCTGCAGATTGAAAAGGAAAAACCGCTTCTCAATTTTCAGAGAAGCGGTTTTTGACTTGATCAGTATTCAAATCGATGAGCGATCGCTCATGGATGTCTTTACTTGTGTGAGGTGAATTTTGAATAGTAATTCCACTTAAGAACAAGTACGCCGACGAATGCTGCTACTACGATTACATTTACCATGATAGCACCTCCTTTGACCTAATACCTAAGATGTGGAATAGGTTCCTCCGATCGAGGATTTCTCCTCTTTCCATCTTCATTATAGGGCGGGATGCCTATAAAGTAAATTTACAAGATCTTACAGCATTGTTAAATTGTACTTAAATAAAAACAACGACACCTGCAGCTCATCAGGATCTACTTTTTGAGTTTCAGACCATCCTTAAATGCTTCACCTACGCGTTCGGATACTTTGTAATATCCATGTGTATATGGGTCAAAAGCGATCGCGTTGACAAGTGACATATCGATCTTTCCGTCGACCATTACGCTTTCGTCAGCTGTCACATTCAATACCTTGCCTATAACGCCGCAGCCATACTCATTATCCTGATATTCAATGAATTTGCATTCAAGGCAAAGCGGAAATTCGTTGATGACCGGCGCGTCAACTGTCTCAGCCTTGACGGATGTGAGACCGGAACGGGCGAATTTGTCTGAAACATTATTGCCGCTCTCGACTCCGAAATAATCTGCTTCAACGAGGTGAGCCTCATCAGCAATGCTGACAGTAAAGCCGCCCCTGGCCTTGATGTTCTTTACTGTCTTATGGGATTCCGACAGGTTAAGAGCAACGTTGCCTCTTTCCTGCATAGTTCCCCATGCTGCATTCATGACATTGACACTTCCGTCTTCATTGTAGGTCGCGATCATCAGGACAGGCATAGGAAAGATGCCTTCAGTGATATTGATTTTCGTTCTCATTCTGAGTACCTCTTTTCTTGTATTGGATCAAAATTGTATTGATCCTATTTAGAATTGTAGTCAAAATATGACAGAATTCAAGTTGTGCGATCATGATCAGGCAGATCACACGGGTTGCTGCATAAGGCTTCTTTTTTCTCGCTATTCTCATTGTGGTATAATCTGTGAAGAAAAATCTTCACGCAAAGGAGAGTATATAACGGATGATCAAAGTGCTTTTCGTATGCCATGGCAATATCTGCAGGAGCCCTATGGCCGAGTTCATGCTGAAAGATATGGTCAGCAAGAGAGGAATAGACGATCTGTTCATGATAGATTCGGTCGCAACCAGCCGTGAGGAGATAGGTAATCCTGTCTACCCGCCGGCGAGGAGAAAACTGGCTGAGAACGGCATAGCCTGCAGCGGTCATCATGCGAGACAGATAACCGGGAACGACTATGATGAATGGGATATGATCATATGCATGGACCGGAACAACATCCGCAACACTAAGAGGATCGTCGGCGAGGATGTCGACGGGAAGATCAGCCTGATGCTGGACTTTGCGGGGAGACCGGGGCAGGAGGTGGCTGACCCTTGGTATACCGGAAACTTCGATGAAACATGGGACGATCTTGAAGAGGGCTGCACAGGATTACTGAGGACTCTGGGTTTTTGACAGAGGGATCATATGAGGTAGGACCGGTCTATGACTA
>SVCR01000151.1 GCA_015058265.1 Clostridiales bacterium | reverse complement strand
AGAGGAGAAACTGGCAAGAGAACAGAGGAAGCTGTCACACTGCGAGAAAGGCAGCCGCAATTATGCAAAACAGAAACTCAAAGTGGCGGTCATCCATGAGAAGGTCAGGAACCAGAGAAAAGACTTCCTGCACAAGATGAGCCGAAGGCTCGCGGAAGGATACGACGTTATCGGGGTCGAAGACATCGACATGAGAGCGATGAGCCGGAGTCTGCATTTCGGCAAAAGTGTTTCTGACAATGGCTTCGGGATGATGAGGACCATGCTTGCATACAAGCTGGAAGAGCGAGGCAAAGAACTGGTGAAAGTAGACAGGTTCTATCCATCCAGCAAGAGATGCAGCAGATGCGGAAGGATCAAAGAAACGCTCGCCCTAAGCGACCGTATCTATCACTGCGAATGCGGATGCGAACTGGACAGGGACGTGAACGCTGCGATAAACATCAGGCTGGAAGCAATGAGACTGAAAGCCTCATGACAAAAGTAAACTTATATCTAAAAGAGGAACCGTGGGGCACACGGGGATAGCTCGTTGATACTCAGCTCGCTAAAGCTGTTGAGCGAGAAGCCCCCACTTCTACAAGTGGTGGGAGTATGTCACAGTGAAGATGTGATAATAACTCCGGGATGAAAGTTCCGGAGACAATAATAGAAAGGCTAAAAAGGTATTATAAAAATGAAGAAGTTCAGAAAATCACCAATCGCTATTATTTGTTACGTGCTCGCAGCACTTCTGTTCGTTTATTTCTGCTATATGGCAGCAACAACAGTAGCGCAGATCAGAGACTACTATGGATCATACGGAATGTCTGCAGGCATCGGCGAGATCATTGCTTACGTTCTTCAGAACGGACTGAGCATGCTGGTATCCGCTATCACCGTATTCATGGCAGGATATATACTGGAAGCTGTAAGAAAGCTGGATCCGGCTAACTACGTTGAGCCGAGTGCTGAGGTCGTTACAGTCGATGCTCCTGCTGAAGCCGCAGAGGACGCAGCAGAAGAAGCCGTTGCTGTTGAAGAGACAGTCGAGGACGCAGCAGAGGAAGCTGCCGAGGTCGTTGACGCGGCTGAGGAGACAGTCGAGGCTGCAGCAGAGGAAGCTGCCGAGGTCGTTGACGCAGCTGAGGAGACAGTCGAAGAGGCTGCTGAGACAGTCGAAGAGGCTGCTGAGACAGTTGCTGAAGCAGCTGCTGATACAGCAGAGAAGGCAGAATAGATCAAAACTGCCTGCATTTGATCAAGTAAGCATGATCACCCGGATCAAATGAGATTCCGGGTGATTTTTGTTGCAGCAGCGGGACGCATCAATTGTGTGAAGAAGTTCGGGAATTTACTTTAACTATACTAAAAAAGTGGACGAGTCGGGCTATTATGCATATAATTCAAGGAAGAATCAGAAAAAACAGATATGATATAAAAGGGATCGACCGGAGGTCTTATGATCGATTGGAAAGAAATAACACTTTCAGACAAGAAAGAAATTGAGGACAAGATATGCGCAAGCGGATGCCACGGAGCTGATTACGGGTTCGCCAATCTGTATATCTGGCGCAAAGCTTACAGACCGCTTATAGCTTTCTGCGGACCGAGACTGTTGGTCGGTATGCCGCAGTGGAATGTATATGCTTATCCAAAGGGCGGAGGAGATGTAGTCCCGTCGATAGAGTTATTGCTTGAAGAGGCTCATTCTCAAGGCAACAAGCTTATCATCCGCGGCCTGACAGATAAGACACTGGAAGAATTCCTTCCTCTCTACGGAGACCGCTTTGAAATATCTGAAGACAGGAACAACGCAGATTACATTTATTCTACCGAGAAGCTGTGCAATCTCGCCGGCAGACATCTGTCTTCAAAGAGAAATCATATCAAACACTTTGAACGCAATGGTGTATGGGAATTCCACAAGATAACCGCGGATTCCTGCGGTTGTGTCACTTCCTGCGGGAGCAGCAGCGAGTACAGGAATTCCTCGCTGGAAGAGGCCAAAGCGTTCGTAGACGAGTTCTACAAGGAGAAGCATGATCCTGATCTGAAGGACGAAGCTCAGGCGATCGAAGAGATGTTTGCGAATTATAACGAACTCGGATGCATAGGCGGACTGCTTTACCAGAACGGAGAGCCGGTCGCTTTTACAGCCGGAACAAGTCTGGATCCGGAGGTCTTCGATGTTCATTTCGAGAAGGCTCTGCCGGGAGTAGAGGGAGCATATACGATGGTGAACCGTGAGTTTGCCAGAATGGTATCAGCAGAGCTCCCGGGTATCCGGTATTTCAACCGGGAAGAGGACATGGGACTGGAAGGGCTCAGGAAGGCCAAGGAAAGCTACCATCCTGATATCCTGTTGATGAAGTATTTTGCTGAAGAGAAATAAGAAAGAATAATAAGAAGGAACGGCAGTGAAACCGGAAGACGAAGTCAGAGCAGCGGATGCGGGATTCTTAATAGAAGCAGTGCGGGAACGCAGAACATACGAAGGACTTCGCAGCCTGTGGTGCAGGACATTCGGCGACGAGCCGGCTTTTGTGGATATGCTCTACAGATGCTTTGGCGCTGATCCGGAGGCTGAGCCGTATTCGGACAGGATAAGAGGCTATGTAGTGACCAATGCTGACGGCGAGTCGGTATCTGCCCTGACCTGTTATCTGTGCGGTCACTATGAAGACCGGCCCGTATATATGAGTTACGCGGTCTGTACTGACCCTGATCACCGCAGCATGGGCTTAGCAGGAAAACTGACGGCATATGTGAGAGATGAAGTGCTGGAGAAGGGCGGTATCTCTGCTGTATCACCGGCGGAGGAGTCTCTCGAAGCTTATTACGGAAACCTCGGATATGAGCGTTACTTCTTCACGGATATTAAAGAGCTTTGCATAGAAGATGATGACGGACCTGCCGAGCAGATGCGTTTCCTGCCGGGAGCAGACGTGTCGATATACGGCAGTGAAGATAATGAAGATGCGGATTTCTTCGAAGCGGAATTATCAGTTCGAACTGTGACGGCAGGGGAGTACATCGAGAAGCGGGAGAAACTGCTTAGGGATGTCCCTCATATCACTCCGGCGATAGAGCTGCTAGAGCTGGTCAGGGAAGACAGCGCCGGAGGAGACGGTCTTGCTATGATCAATGAGGGTGACGCAGTCTGCATCATGAAAAGCAATGACGAGGGGACCTTATACCTCGAAGAATTTCTGATCGATCCGGCGCTCATGCAGATATCTGAAGAGATAGAAGAGGAGACCGTCAGAAGGCTGGCGTGTCATGAGCGTGCGAAAAGAGTGATATACAGAGCTCCGGGTATAAGACAATGCCAGACGATGGCCGCGGGCATATCCGGATCCGGGGCAGAAGGGAATGATGCGGAGGAACGGCCTTATTACGGCTTTCCCATTGACTGAACAGGCAGTGACCGGTGCAGAAGCACATACCGGATGGATAGAAGATAATCAGAGAATCATTCAATCATAGAAGGGAGATCACATTATGACTATTGTATGTCTTGATATGGAAGGAGTACTGTATCCGGAAATATGGATCGCTTTCAGCAAAGAGAGCGGAATACCTGAACTCAAGAGAACGACAAGAGATGAGCCGGATTATGACAAGCTGATGCAGTGGAGGATCGGCATCCTCAAGGAGCATGGACTCAAGCTCAAGGACGTTCAGAACACTATCGCCAAGATAGATCCGCTGCCGGGCGCTAAGGAATTCCTTGACGAACTGCGTCAGACTACTCAGACGATCATTCTCAGCGATACTTTCTCGCAGTTTGCGCAGCCGCTGATGAAGAAGCTTGACTGGCCGACAATATTCTGCAATGAGTTGGTGATCGATGATGAAGGATATATTGCAGATATCAAGATGAGATGTGAGCACTCCAAGCTGACGACAGTAAGAGGACTCCAGTCGATCGGCTATGACACTATAGCAGCCGGAGACAGCTACAATGACCTTGAGATGATAGAGGCAAGCAAAGCCGGATTCCTGTTCAGAACTACAGATAAGATCAAGGCTGATTATCCGCAGTACCCGGCATTCGAAGAGTTCGGAGAATTCCTTGATGCGATCAAGGCCGCTTTATAAGGCTGAATACAAACTCCTACCTGATAAATAGGAATTAATTCTTGACATTGCTGATTCGCGGTTGTAGTATATGCCTTGTAGCAACGCGATGAAAGGAGACATTGACTATGATTACTAAAGACATGATCATCGGTGATGTTATCAGCGAGCACCCTGAACTGGTACGTACATTTTTCGCTAACGGAATGATGTGCATCGGATGCCCGGCATCCCAGGGAGAGTCCATCGAGGCGGCAGCAACTGTTCACGGACTTGACGGAGACGCTCTTGTAACAGCACTTAATGAAGCACTTGGTGCATAATTAATTAAATAGCAGAACAAGAAATATCGAATAGTGACAAGGGGATGCATCTCCTTGTCACGAGTTTTATTCAGAGAAAACGGATGGCGTTCGAGCCATATTACAATATATGAATGAGGGAATGGCCAACGGAGAAAGGGGCAGAGTATTATGTTCTACGAAGTAAGTAAAGAAGTGTTCGATAAGATCCCGGATTTTGTTGTCGGTGTAGTCGCCGTCACAGGTATAGACAATGCGCGAGAAGTACCGGCGATCAAGGAGATGCTCGAAGCAAACGCGGAGTCCGTCAGGAAGTATTTCGAGGAGACAGGGAACAAAGCGAAGAACGATCCTTGCGTCGTTCCTTATCGCGAGGCTTTCAGGGCCCTGGGGATCAATCCTAACAGATATGCATGCGCAGCTGAGGCGCTGATGGACAGGATAGCCAAGGGCAAAGGAATGCCGGAGATCAATCCTGCAGTCGACCTCGGAAATGCTATTTCTCTCAAATACAAGCTGCCTATCGGAGCTCATGATATCTACTCATTTGTCAGAGCTGACGGGACCGGAAGAGGCGCGGAGGATACCGGGCTTGAGGTCAGACCTGCAACAGCTGAGGACACATTCAGACCGTTCGG
>SVCR01000150.1:3737-5065 GCA_015058265.1 Clostridiales bacterium | reverse complement strand
TAAGAGCCGTTTTTTCCATCAACCAATATAACACGCATCCGTCAAAGTGACAAGAGAACCGTTTTTGATTGACAATGCCGCGTTTGAGTGATACTATCATGCGGTAAAACGTTGACGAGGACAGTAGGTTCGCCGGATGGGCCGACAGAGAGGGATGGCAGCTGGAATCATCCTGACCCTGGTGGACTGAACACCACCTCCGAGTGGCACTAATCCTGCCCGCTTTGGCCGCGTTATCAGCCTCAATGAGTGCCGGCAATATCAACTGCCGGAAAGATGGGTGGAACCACGGATACTCATACATATCAGAGTATGCGTCCCTTCTGACATATCGTCGGAGGGGACTATTTTTTGTCCCTGACCGATGAAAAACTATTCACGGCTTCCGGATCTCATACCTGAAATGATTCTTATAAGACGGGACGAGACGGGCCGTAAGGATTCGCGGACGCCTTAGTGCGGCGACCGTAAGAGAAAGAAGCGAATAGACAGAAAAAAAGGAGGAAAACACAATTGATTATCACACTGAAAGATGGCAGCAAGAAAGAATATGCGCAGCCGATGTCCGCTTATGACATCGCCAGAGATCTGAGCGAAGGACTCGCAAGAGTTGCCTGCATCGCTGAGGTTGACGGTGAGACATGCGATCTGAGAACTGTTATTGACCATGACTGCGAGCTCAACATCCTGACCTTCGACTCGGATGCCGGCAAGCACGCTTATCGTCACACCTGCTCTCACGTACTCGCTGAAGCTGTAAAGCACCTCTATCCTGAGGCAAAGCTGGCCATCGGACCATCGATCGACAACGGATTCTACTATGACTTCGATATGCCGCCTCTCACAAGAGAAGACCTCGACAAGATCGAAGCAGAAATGAAGAAGATCATTAAGAAAGGCGACAAGCTGGAATATTTCGAGCTTCCTAGAGAAGAAGCCATTCAGATGTACAAGGATCTTGATGAGCCTTACAAAGTACAGCTTATCGAGGACCTCCCTGAAGATGAGGCCATCTCCTTCTACAAACAGGGAGATTTCGTGGAGCTCTGCGCAGGTCCGCACATCATGAGCACCAAGCCGATCAAAGCATTCGCTCTGACATCGAGCTCCGGAGCTTACTGGAGAGGCGATGAGCACAACAAGATGCTCACACGTATCTACGGAACTGCTTTTACAAAGAAGGAAGATCTGAACGAGTACCTCGAGTACCTCGCAGACATCAAGAACCGCGATCACAACAGACTCGGAAGAGAGATGGATCTCTTCACAACAGTTGATGTGATCGGCCAGGGACTCCCTCTCTTCATGCCTAAGGGAACCAAGATCAT
>SVCR01000150.1:0-3727 GCA_015058265.1 Clostridiales bacterium | reverse complement strand
CCAGAAGATGCAGAGATGGATCGAGGATCTCGAAGAGTATGAATGGGGTTATGTCCGCACAAGGACTCCGCTTATGGCAAAGTCCACACTCTATAAGATCTCCGACCACTGGTATCACTACAAAGACGGAATGTTCCTGCTCGGATATGACAGCCTCGACGAGCTGATGGCTTCCGAGGACAGATCCGCTGAGGTACACGGAGTACAGGACCTGAACCTCATCGAGAACGATGCCGACAGTGATGTAATGGCACTCCGTCCTATGACCTGCCCGTTCCAGTATTATGTATACAAAGCACGCCAGAAGAGCTACAGAGACCTCCCGTACAGAATGGGTGAAACTTCCACCCTCTTCCGTAACGAGCAGGCCGGCGAGATGCACGGTCTCACAAGAGTCCGTCAGTTCACTATTTCCGAGGGTCACCTCGTAGTTGCTCAGGATCAGCTTGCTGACGAGTTCAAAGGCTGCGTAGAGCTTGCCAAGTACTGCCTGACAACTCTCGGCCTCGAAGGCGATGTCACATACCGTCTGTCCAAGTGGGATCCTGAACACGCTGAGAACTATCTCGGTACAGCTGAGGAATGGGAACGCAATGAAGGATTCATGAGAGACATCCTCAACGAGATCGGTATCGAGTTCAAGGAAGCTGTCGGCGAAGCAGCATTCTACGGACCTAAACTCGACATCCAGGCCAAGAACGTATACGGCAAGGAAGACACAATGATCACTATCCAGATCGACACATTCCTCGCTGAGCGTTATGACATGTACTATATCGACAGAGACGGCCAGAAGAAGAGACCATACATCATCCACCGCACATCGATCGGATGTTATGAGCGTACACTCGCATGGCTCATCGAGCACTATGCAGGCAATCTGCCGACATGGCTTTGCCCTGAGCAGGTCAGGATCCTGCCTATCTCCGACAAGGTCGCTGACTATGCCGAGGAAGTCCGCAAGGAGCTCCGCAAGAACGGCGTAGATGTCACAGTCGACAGCAGCAGCGAGCGTATCGGATACAAGATCCGCAAAGCTCAGATGGAGAAGATCCCTTACATGCTCGTTGTCGGTGCTAACGAAGCAGAGGAGAACAAAGTATCTGTACGTTCAAGATACCTCGGCGATGAAGGCGTCAAGCCTCTCGATGAGTTCATCAATGCACTCTGCGAAGAGATCCGCACCAAGGAGATCCGCAAGATCGAGAAGAAAGACAATAAATAACTATTCGTCAAATAACAGATAACGAAAAACCGCCGCAAATGTTGAAATATCAACAATTGCGGCGGTTTTTAATACATAACTGAATGATTTATTCCGATCTATCTCTACAGTACTTCAAGGAGCTCGATATTGAAGTTGAGAACTTTGCCTGCCATCTCATGGTTTGCATCGAAGGTAACTGTAGTGCCTTCTGTTGCTGTGACAAGAGCATTGAAAGGTCTGCCGAGCTGGTCTGTGAGATATACTCTGTCACCTACCTCGAGATCTTCAGCACCCTGAACTGCATCTCTCTCAACAGTGAATACGAATCTCGGATCAGGCATTCCATATGCGTCTTCAGGCTGCAGCTCTACGAAGATCTTCTCACCCGGCTCCAGCTCAGCGACAGCGCGGTCGAATCCCGGTATCATCATACCGGTTCCGCAGACGAACTCCAGAGGCTGTTCACGCTCGTATGAGGACTCGAACTGTTCACCATCAGGGAAAGATCCTACATAATGTACTCTTACTGTACGTCCTACATTCTTACCTTCGAACATGTACTCTACAGGTCCGCATCCCGGGCATCCTGCACATCCGCCCTGAGCATCGCCGCAGCCTCCGCATCCGGCTTCTTCCTGCTCATGATGATGCTCATGATCGTGATGATCGCAATTGACTCCGGAGGAAACAAGCTCACCCTTCAGATATGCCTCAACAGCTGCGTCCGTGTCGCCCTCAGCTCCCGAGAACACCTCGATACCTGCCTCTGCAAGAGCATCCTTAGCACCCTGTCCCATACCTCCGCAGATCAGGACATCAATGCCATGATCTGCAAGCAGGCCTGCGAGAGCCTCATGTCCTGTACCGCCATTGCCCATTATCTCCGAAGAGACGACTTTCCCATCTTCTACCTCGTAAACTTTGAACTCCTCTGTTCTTCCAAAGTGCTGGAATACATTTCCGTTTTCATATGAAACTGCGATTTTCATTATTGGTCTATCACTCCTTTTAATAGTTCTGTCAGATCGTAATCATCGCGGCCGATCATAAAGCAACTGTCATTAGCTGATCGAATCCTTCCAGGTCTCGAAGCTTGCGTCACCTATCACCCTTATCCTCGGCAGCTCATAAGGATCCATTCCCTGCTGCACCCTGTCATACTCAGTAGTGAAAGCAACGAGTATGCCGGACTCTCTGACCGCATCGACTATTGTATCAGAATATTCTCCGTAAGGATATGCCAAAGCATCATTATTTCCTATTACTTTTCTTGCTTTTTTGAGATCCTTAAGAAGCTGCTTCTTGGTCTTAGTTATCATGATGCCTCTGTGGATGCCGTCAGTGTTCTTCTGGTGCATCGCATATGTATGGCTCTCGAAGTCTATATACTCAGAAGCGAAAGTGCTGACTTTGTATTCTGCGTCATTATCATCCCAGCATATCATGAATGATGTTATAGGGATCTTATACTTTTCAAAGAGCTTGGTACCGTTCTCCAGGAAAGCGATCGTCCCATCATCGAAGGTCAGCACAGCGCTCTTCTCAGGCAGCGAGATATCACCGTCGATCCAGGCTCTCAATTCCGTCCAGCTCGGGAAATAGAAATCGTTCTGCTTGAGATACTTGAGCTGTTCCTCGAGATCAGTATCGAGGATCCAGTTGCCATCGAGGTTTTCAGGCACCTCATCTTTGTTATAGATCCAGTGATACATCATCACAGGCACCCTGTCGATCTCTTTGAACTTCTTTGCCGGAAGCACGCGGACGGTCCGCTCTTTCTGCTTGGTCAAACCTCCGATGTCCAGTGTATAAGTAACTGTATAATCTCCGGGCTTTGACGTATCGACATCACCGGATATATCTATTACTTCATCCGTAAGAGGTCCTGACTTGTGAGATATCGCGAAAGCGCCGCCTTCTATATACGGATCACCTTCCCTGACCAGCTGTGTCTCGGGTCCTTTGATCCCCAGTACGATGTTATCAAGATCGACCACGTGGACTGTTCTTGTCACGCTCTCTCCGTGGTTGGTATACGTGATGGTGTAGTCGCCTTCTTTTTCTGTATCGACCTCGCCTTCTGATGTTGCATGAGCCGGCTTTGCTCCGGGATCTCTGAACCTGGTGCCCTTAGCGATAGTCATCTCAGGATCACCCTTCAGTACAGGAGCGCTTGTCAGCTGGATACACGAGATCATACCAATGACAGCCGCGAGCAAAACTACATTAAGAAGCACCAGCCGTCTCAGACGCCGCTTTCTGGCTCTCAGCTTTTTCTTTCTGGCAGCAAGCGCTGCCCTTGCAGCCTCGTTTCTTTCTCTATCCTTATATCTTGTGTCCATTAATAACTCCTAATTCTTGCTGTGGTATTCAAATAACAACTTATCGTATACTTTGTCGCCGACTTCGAGGCCGTCCTTCTCAACGCCGACGAGCTGCATCCCGGATCTTTCAAGGACTTTGCGCGAGCCGATATTCTCTGCGGCACACCATGCTGTTACGCATGCAATGCCTTCATTT
>SVCR01000149.1 GCA_015058265.1 Clostridiales bacterium | reverse complement strand
AGATACAGTACATCGGAAAATACCGGGCACCTGACTATGAGGCTCTGCTGGAGAGCGGTGTGGATCTGGCGATAGAATCGACGATGATATATCACAATCCGCAGGTCAAGGAAGAAATAGAAGCTCTGGGGATACCCGTTCTCGTTGAGCGTTCCAGCTATGAGTCTGATCCTCTCGGAAGACTTGAGTGGATCAAGCTGTACGGTCTGCTGTTCGGAAAGCTCGACGAGGCACAGGATTTCTTCGATTCAGCTGTCGCAAAGCTGGAGAATGTAGATACTGACGCAGTCACTTCGGCTCCGGAAGTCGCGTTCTTTTCGGTAAATTCCAACGGCTCTGTCGTAGTGAGAAAGCCCGGAGACTATGTATCCGGGATGATAGAAACTGCCGGAGGGAAATATGTTCCTGAAGGCATCACTGATGAAGAAGACAATGCGCTTTCTACGATGAATATGCAGATGGAAGCGTTCTATGATAAAACAGTCGATGCTGATATACTCATATACAACAGCACGATCGAGGGCGGCCTCAAGAGTATAGATGAGTTGATCGCTCTTTCTGATAAATTCAATGATTTCAAGGCCGTGAAGGAAGGCAATGTCTGGTGTACGGATTCCAGCACCTTCCAGCGTACGACCGGAGCGGCTGACATGATAGTCGAGATGAATAAGATATTTGCAGGCGCTGATGATGACGGAGATATGGAATACTTCCACAAACTGTCATAATACGCGTGATGAGCTGCTTACGGTCTTAACGGCATATGAGCGGCGTCCGGGTTCAAACAGGTAGCAAATGAAAGACAGCAGGATCAAAGCAAGTTACGCTTTACTGGGAGTGCTGCTCCTTGTACTCATTCTTCTGAATATATTGATGGGCAGCTCCTCTATGACGATGGGAGAGGCACTTAGGATACTGTTCTCGCATGATACGGTTTCGAAATACGGCAAGATCGTATGGGATATCCGCATGCCGAGGATCCTGGCCGCAGCCCTGCTCGGAGGAGCTCTTTCTGTGTCCGGATTTCTCCTGCAGACATTCTTTGCCAATCCTATCGCCGGACCGTATATACTTGGAATTTCTTCGGGGGCGAAGCTGGTCGTTGCGTGTGTAATGGTCTTCGCGCTGACTCATGGTTTCATGGTACCTTCTCTTGTGATGATCATCGCGGCTTTCGCCGGGTCGATAGCGGTGACCGGCATCATCCTGCTCATCTCGGGCAAAGTCAGGAGTATGGCTGTCCTCATAGTCTGCGGTGTGATGGTAGGGTACATCTGCTCGGCGGCTACGGAATTCCTGGTCACTTTCGCCGATGACTCAAATATAGTCAACCTGCATAACTGGTCGATGGGCAGCTTCTCCGCTGTAAGCTGGGAGAATATAAGAGTGATCGCTTTGGTCGTCCTGATCTCAGTAATAGCTGCGTTCATGCTTTCCAAGCCGATGAATGCATTTCAGATGGGTGAGAACTATGCTGCTTCGGTCGGTGTCAACATCAGGTCGTTCAGGATAGGACTGATCACACTCTCAAGTGTGCTTTCGGCTACCGTGACTGCTTTCGCGGGACCGATATCCTTCGTCGGGATAGCTGTCCCGCATCTGATCAGGTCGATCACGGATACATCGAGGCCTGTGGTCATGATACCTCAGTGCTTCCTGGGAGGCGCGGTCTTCTGCCTGTTCTGTGATCTCCTTGCGAGGAATCTGTTTGCGCCGACTGAGATGAGCATAAGCTCGATGACAGCTGTTTTCGGAGCACCTGTCGTGATAGCGATGCTCATAAGAAGAAAGGCAAGGTGACGACTATGGCATCTGTCAGATCAGAAAAAGCAGAGTCATCTGTTATAAGAACGAAACAGCTTGATTCCGGATATGGTCATAAGGTCATCGTAGGCGGAGCTGATATAGTAGTTCATCCCGGAGAGATCGTTACACTCATAGGGCCGAACGGCGCGGGCAAGTCAACGGTTCTCAAGACTATCGCGGGCCAGCTGGAGCCGGTCTCAGGAACGATATATATCGGCGATAAAGAGCGCTCATCATATGCTCTTACGGATATTGCCAAGAAACAGGCTGTGATGCTCACTGAGAGAAAACCTGCGGAGAAGATGACATGTGAGGAAGTAGTGTCTCTCGGCAGATATCCGTATACGGGGAGATTCGGCATCCTTTCAGAAACAGATAAGAAGATAGTTCGTGACACGATGGAGCTCGTACACGTGACTGAGCTCGCGGATCGCAGCTACGATCAGATCAGCGATGGACAGAGGCAGAGAGTACTACTGGCACGGGCTATATGCCAGGAGCCGGAGATAATGATACTGGATGAGCCGACGTCATATCTGGACATCCGGCACAAGCTGGAATTCCTGGATCTTCTCAGGTCTCTGACCGCGGACAAGCGGATCGGAGTCATAATGTCGATGCATGAGCTGGAACTGGCGCATCTCATCTCAGACCGGGTCATCTGCATATCGTCAGAGGGCAAAGTAGAGACCGTCGGCACTCCGGAAGAGGGATTGACTGATGAACTGATAAGCAGGCTGTACAGCCTCGGGGACGGTAGGCTGAGAGGAGTATACGCAGGCTTTGTAAAGAGTATTGAGAAAAATGGCTAAAGTAATAATGATACAGGGCACGATGTCCAACGCCGGCAAGAGCCTTATTGCGGCAGGCTTGTGCCGAATATTCAAACAGGACGGATACAGGGTCGCGCCATTTAAATCCCAGAACATGGCGCTGAATTCCTTTGCTACGAAGGAAGGCCTTGAGATGGGCAGGGCGCAGGTCGTTCAGGCTGAAGCTGCAGGGATCGAACCCATGGTGTGCATGAATCCGATACTCCTGAAGCCTACAGATGATGAAGGCTCGCAGGTGATCGTGAACGGAAGGTCTATCGGGAACATGAAGGCGCGCGACTACTTTGCCTTCAAGACAGAACTCATCCCGACTGTCAAAGAGGCTTTCCACAAGCTCGAGGAGGTGGCTGATATTATCGTTATCGAGGGCGCAGGTTCACCGGCGGAGATCAATCTCAAAGAAAATGACATAGTGAACATGGGCCTTGCTGAGATGGTGGACGCTCCGGTCCTGCTTGTCGGAGATATCGACAGAGGCGGCGTATTCGCTCAGCTGCTGGGGACAGTGATGCTTCTTGAAGACAGCGAGAGGGAGAGAGTCAAAGGCCTTATAATCAACAAATTCAGAGGCGATGCATCGCTTCTGGACAGCGGGATAGAGATGCTTGAGGAAAAGGGCGGGATCCCTGTTGCGGGTGTCGTTCCTTACATGGACATCAAAGTCGAGGATGAGGATTCTCTGTCCGAACGTCTGACAGGGAAACGAGCCGGAAGCAGGCGGTCCGGAACTGATAATGACGCGGTCGATATCGCTGTCATGCGTCTGCCTAAGATATCCAACTTCTCTGATATGGATGTTTTCGAGCAGTTCCCGGATGTTTGTGTCAGGTATGTCGGCAGAGCAGAAGAGCTCGGATCACCTGACATGGTCATAATACCGGGATCCAAGAGCACCATAGCAGATCTCAGATGGCTGAGGGATTCGGGCCTCGAGGATGAGATCAGGAGATGCAATGACGAGGGCATTCCTGTATTCGGGATCTGCGGCGGTTATCAGATGCTCGGAACAGAAGTGTCGGACCCTGAAGGTGTTGAAGGCGGAGGCAGTATAGAAGGTATCGGCCTGCTGCCTGTCACAACGGTCCTCGCAGGCAATAAGAAGACAGAGCAGTTCGATGGAAGCTTCGGAGAAGTAAGCGGAATATTTGCGGGACTGTCCGGAGTGGATATAGAAGGATATGAGATACACATGGGCCGTACTTTGCCAATTGATGGGGCCAAGGAAAGACCGGGATTCACTTCATCTGATACCGGCATATGCCGCGGGGATGTTTACGGATCTTATGTTCACGGCATCTTTGACCGCGGGGAGATAGCGGAGATCATAGTGAGAGCTTTGGCAGAGAAGAAAGGTATCGTGATGGAAGATGTGACGATATCCGATCATCGTGACTTCAAGGAGAATGAATATAACAGACTGGCGGAGATACTGAGAAGGTCTCTGGACATGGATAAGATATACGCGATGTTAAGGGAGGCAGCATTTTGATTCGCATAGATCCTTTTAATCAGGAAAGATATGACGAGATACGCTCTCGCTGGGACAAGGTGGCCAAACCGCTTGACAGTCTCGGAAAGTTCGAAGATATCACTGCAAGGATCGGTGCTGTCCACGATTCGGTGAATATCGACATACATAAACGCGCTGTCATAATGATGTGCGCGGACAATGGAATAGTAGAAGAAGGCGTGAGCCAGTCCGGACAGGACGTCACAGCTGCTGTAGCAGGCTGGATGGGTAAGGGGATCAGCTCAGTCTGCAAGATGGCTAAGGTGTGCAAAGCAGATACCATCCCTGTAGACATAGGTATCAATATGGACGGATCCCCGAAAGGCGTCATAGACCGCAAAGTAATGAGGGGAACCAGAAACTTTGCCCACGAACCTGCAATGACTGAAGATGAGTGCATGCAGGCTATCGATGCGGGTATAGATATCGTCTGTGACTGCAGCGCCAAGGGATACAAATTGCTTGCTACCGGCGAGATGGGTATAGGTAATACCACTACCAGCTCAGCTCTCGCGGCTGCTTTGCTGGGGCTGGACGCAGGCGATGTCACAGGACATGGCGCAGGGCTCAGCACTGCAGGACTCAGCAAGAAAATAAGGGTGGTCAGGGAAGCTCTCGACAGATACTGTCCTGAGGATGATGTAGATATATACAGCCCTGAATACGCAGTTCAGATGCTGGCGTGTGTGGGAGGCTTGGATATCGCAGGCCTGACAGGAGTATTCATAGGCGGGGCTCTGATGCACATACCTGTCATAATAGACGGATTCATCAGTTCGGTCGCGGCTCTGGTTGCAGAGAGAATGGTTCCCGGAGCTAAATACTACATGATCGCTTCGCATGTCGGAAAAGAACCGGGGATGGAGTATATCCTCAATGAGCTGGGTCTCGATGCTGTCATACATGGAGGTCTCGCACTCG
>SVCR01000148.1 GCA_015058265.1 Clostridiales bacterium | reverse complement strand
CGTTCGATAAATTCAGTGACGCGACCAATGTGCTCGGCACCCAGATGAAAGCTACCGGAGAGGTGATGGGAATAGGAGCTACTCTTACAGAGAGCTTCCTGAAGTCGATAAGGTCGCTCGAGACCGGAGCCTGTCATCTGCATCTTGCCAGGTTCGACGGAATGAGCCGCGACAGCCTGATGGAGTACATATCCGAATCCCGTGATGACAACATGTATGCCATCGCAGAGCTTCTCAGACGCGGGACCGGCACAGATGAAATACATGAGGTCACTAAGATCACGGAGATATTCCTCGAGGCGTTCAGATCCATAGTCGATATGGAGAAGACTCTCAGGGAGCGCATCAACGACATCGAAACTCTCAGGGCTGCCAAGATAATGGGATTTTCGGATAAAGAGATCGCGCTGCTGTGGAACCTCAGCGAGACTGAAGTTTATCAGAAGAGGAAGAAGAACGGCATCGTGCCTGTGTTCAGGATGGTGGACACGCTGCATACCGGCAAATACATAGCATATCTGTACTCCTCATATACAGGAAAGAACGAGTCGAAGCACACGGACAGGAAGAAGATAATCGTGCTTGGAGCCGGACCAATAAGGATCGGGCAGGGCGTTGAATTCGACTACTCAACGGTGCACGCCGTTCAGACCATAAGGCGCGCCGGATACGAAGCGATCATTATCAACAACAACCCAGAAACAGTTTCGACAGACTATACCACCGCCGACAAGCTCTATTTTGAGCCGCTCACGACGGAAGACGTCATGGCCATCATCGACTTCGAGCAGCCTGAGGGCGTTATCGCAACGCTCGGAGGACAGACCGCCATCAACCTCGCCGAACCTCTCATGGAGAGGGGCGTGAAGCTCATCGGAACGGACTGCGAAGCCATCGACCGCGCGGAAAACAGAGACAGATTCGAGAAGGTGCTTGAGGAGCTCGGTATCCCGCAGCCTCCGGGGCGCGCTGTCACAAGGATCGAAGACGGAGTCAGGGCGGCGGCTGAGATAGGCTATCCTGTTCTGGTAAGGCCGTCATTCGTGCTTGGCGGCCGCGCCATGCAGATAGTGGGTGATGAGGCTCAGCTGAGGCAGTACCTGAAGACTGCGGTGGAGATCGACGAGGACAAGCCTGTTCTGGTAGACAAGTACATACTCGGCAAGGAAGTCGAGATCGACGCCGTATGCGACGGGCGCGATGTCTTTGTTCCGGGGATCATGGAGCTTGTCGAGCGGACCGGCATCCATTCCGGAGACTCGATCTCGGTCTACCCGGCGTTCTCAATAAGCGACAAAGTGAAAGGCCTTATACTGCAGTACGCAAAAAAGCTCGGCAGGGGCATGGGCATGATCGGACTCTACAACATCCAGTTCATCGTTGACGGGAATGATGATGTATTCGTCATCGAGGTGAATCCGAGATCTTCAAGAACGGTCCCGTTCCTCTCAAAAGCTACGGGATACAGCCTTGCGGATATTGCGACGGATGCTATTCTGGGCAAATCGCTGAAGGAGCAGGGCATATTCGACCTCTATCCTGAGGAGAAGAAGAGATTCTATGTGAAGGTCCCGGTCTTCAGCTTCAACAAGATAAAGGGACTCGATACGTATCTCTCGCCTGAGATGAAGTCCACGGGAGAGGCGATAGGCTACGACAACAAGCTGAACCGGGCGCTCTACAAGGCTCTTATCGCATCCGGAACAAAACTGCGCAATTATGGTACCGTGCTGGCGACGCTTGCCGGAGATGACAAGGCGGAGGCGCTTCCTCTGATAAGGAGATTCTACAAGCTCGGGTTCAATATAGAGGCGACCCACGGCACGGCTGTTTTCCTCAGAGAAAACGGGGTAAGGACGCGCGAGATGAAAAAGATAAGCGAGGGCTCTGATGAGATTCCTGAAGCGATCCGCAAAGGGCATATCGCATACATACTGAACACCAGGAAGGCGGGCGACCACGTTACCGCAAACGACGGGGCTCTGATAAGGCAGTGCGCGAGCGAAAACAACGCGACTCTCTTCACCTCGCTGGATACAGTAAGCGTGCTGCTCGATGTGCTTGAAGAAACGACACAGACTGTTTCGACAATAGACGCCTGATCCCGGGATGAGATCGATACACCTTACAGGAAAGGAATGATAATATGAAGAATCTGAAAAAACTGACACTGCTGCATTCCAACGACCTTCACGGGGATTTCCTCGCAGAGAAGGTGGACGACAAGCTCATAGGGGGAGTTTCGCGCCTGTCCGGATATATCAATAAGGTCCGCAACGAGGAGAAGAATGTCATCTATTCCATCTCCGGAGACATGTTCCGCGGCTCGCTGATCGACAGCGAGTTCCAGGGCCTCTCGACGATAGAGATAATGAACCTGCTGGCGCCGGATGTCGTGACGATAGGCAATCACGAGGCGGATTACGGGCTTGCGCACCTTCTGTTCATAGAGAAGTGCGCATCATTTCCGATCATAAATGCAAACATGTATATAAAATATGTCGGGAACCGTCTTTTCAACTCGCACTACATAAAAGAGATCGACGGGATGCGCGTGATGTTCATCGGCATACTGACTGAGGAGGTGCTGGCCAATACAAAGAGCGAGGGGCTTGTCGGCACCCTGATAGATATACAGGATGCGGCATCCGAGGTCGGAAAGATCTGCGACGCGTACCGCACGACTGACATCGATCTTACTGTTCTGCTCACGCATATCGGTATCGAAGATGACAAGAAGCTTGCGGAGGCGCTCGATCCTGCATATGGGGTAGACATGATCATCGGAGGACACAGCCATACTCTTCTCTCCGAGCCTTGTGTAGTGGCAGGGATCCCGATCGTGCAGGCAGCAGTCGGCACAGACCAGATCGGACGTTTTGACATAATGGTGGACACGGATAAGAACTGCATGGATTCATATACATGGCAGTGCATCCCTGTCACAGAGGAGAACTGCCCGCGGGATAAGGCTCTTGAGAAGGTAGTCAAAGAGTACAAGAAATATACAGACGAGAAGTACGGATGCGTTCTTACAAGATTCCCCCGCGCCTACACACACCCGGCGCGCAACATGGAGACCGAACTCGGAGATCTGATGGCAGAATGCATGCGCGATCAGCTCGGTGCGGATCTTGTTCTGCTCGGCTCCGGAAGCATACGCCTGCCGGAACTGGGACCTGTAGTCACAGTCAAAGACTTCATGGAGGTGTTCCCTTTCAAGGGGACTGTGAAATGTTTCAGACTTACAGGCAAACAGCTCAGGCATATCGTGACGTTCATGCTTCGCGATGAAGCGTTCGAGGATGATGGTGCTGAACGATGCGAATGGTTCCAGTTCTCAAAAGGCTTCTTCTGTGAGTTTGACCGGAAGAAGCACTCGATCATCTCTTTGAAGATGAACGGAAAGGAAGTCGAAGACAAGGATGTGTTCACAGTCGCCATGCAGGAGTTTTTCTTCGGTAACATCGGAGATTTTCTCGACCTTCCTCATGAAGAGATCGAGAAGAACGGCAGACCGATCGAAGTTGCAACCAATGCGGCTAACGTACTGGAAGAATACTTCAAGGATCACGAGAGCCTGAAGTATGACGGCGAGAAAAGGCTTGTGATCCGTCAGTGATGCGTTCATGATGCTCAGCGACATTCTGATGCTCTAACTCTGAAAGAGGTAAGTGATTATCGTGACTAAGGATGAAGTGACAAGAGCCAGGATCTCAGACAGGATAGATCAGTGCCGTGATGGTTACTATGTGACCGGCACGGATTTTCTTGATTCACATGAGCAGTCGATGGCCATGAGCGAGGCGAGGTCTGCGGGCGGCGTGAGAGTATTCATGTATGGGGGATATGATGATGCTGAGCGAAGGATGATGATCTGTATACCTGCTGATCTTGAGCTTAGCGATGAGGATGCGGCTGACGGCCTGGCAGAGGTGCTCCGTATAACAAAGCCGGCGGCTTCACGTGAACTGAGCCACAGGGATTATCTCGGATCCATGCTGGCGCTTGGCATAGACAGACGGCTCACGGGCGATATTCTGGTAAGAGAAGACGGCGCAGATATCGTGATCATGCCCGAGATCGCGCAGTTTCTTATGAGAGAATTCTCAAGTGTCGGCAGGGTGGAGATAAAAACAGAGATAATTGGCATAAAAGACCTCATGATACCCAAGGCGCGCTTTGAGATGATATCCGGCAGCATCAGTTCTCCAAGACTCGACAGCGTGATATCTTCGGCTTTCAGGATCTCGAGAGCCAAGGCTGCTGAAGCCGTGAGGAGCGGACTGGTTTCTGTGGATCACGTGGAGTGCCTGAAGCCCGACGCCCGCGTCGCTGAAGGAATGAGTCTGGCGCTCAGGGGCAAAGGAAAGGCAGTGCTTGAGGAGACAGGAGAGACATCCCGTAAGGGGCGTACCCGGATCAGAATAAAGCGATTCATATGAACAACAGGAAGATCACGATAGGAATACTGGCGCATGTGGATGCGGGCAAGACCACTCTCTCGGAGGCGATTCTTTACCTTACAGGAGAGATCAGAAAGCCGGGCAGGGTGGATCACGGAGATGCATTTCTCGATGACAATATCATCGAAAGAAACCGCGGCATCACGATATTTTCAAGGCAGGCCCGCTTTACGCTCAGCAAAGACGGCGGGAACAGGACCGAAGCGACGCTGATCGACACTCCGGGGCATGTGGACTTCACTGCAGAGACCGAACGGTCATTGTCAGTTCTTGACTGCGCTCTGCTGGTGATCAGCGGATCTGAAGGCATACAGGCGCATACCAGGACTCTGTACAGGATGCTTCAGGAGCACGGCATCCCTGTTTTTGTATTCATTAACAAAATGGATATTGCCGTGCGGGATGTCGATGCTCTTATCGCAGAGCTCAACAGTGAGCTGGAGATGAATGCCGTGGATTTTTCGGATGCAGCAGAACGGACAGAGAGGTTCATAGATGATGTGACATTGTATTCGCCTGCGCTGGCTGAGGCGGTGCTTGACGGGGATGGAAGCCTGTCTGATGAAGATATTGCCTGCGCGATATCCAAAGGGGAGATCGTGCCGTGAGT
>SVCR01000147.1 GCA_015058265.1 Clostridiales bacterium | reverse complement strand
GCGCTATCTGCCATAAGTACTGCGAGCTCGAGTGCACCAGAGGCACTGTTGATGAAGCTCTTGCTATCGATGATATCAAGGCATTCATAGCTGCCAAAGACCTCGAGGATGAACACAAATACATCCCGCCGATGGTATCCACGACCAGAGAGCACTTCGACCAGAAGATCGGTATCATCGGATCAGGTCCTGCCGGACTTGCATGCGCATACTTCCTGGCTATCGAGGGCTACAGCCCTGTAGTATTCGAGAAACAGGAGATGCCTGGCGGAATGATGACACTTGGTATTCCTAACTTCAGACTCGACAAGAAGGTCGTCAATGCTGAGATCGAGATCCTCAAGGAAATGGGAGTTGAGATCAGATGCGGCGTAGAAGTAGGTAAGGATGTTACTTTCAAGCAGCTCCGTGAAGAAGGCTTCAAAGGTTTCTTCGTAGGAACCGGACTCCAGTCATGCGGCAAACTCGGGATCCCGGGAGATGACGCAGAAGGCGTTATCGGCGGTGTTGACTATGTCAAGAGTGTTACACTCGGCAAAGCTGAGAAGCTCTCCGGAGATGTCGTTGTTATCGGCGGCGGCAACATCGGTGCTGACGTAGCGAGAACAGCTATCCGTCAGGGAGCGAAGAGTGTTCACCTGTACTGCCTTGAGTCCTACGATGAGATGCCTATGGGCGAAGAGGATCAGGAATTCCTCAAGAACGAAGGCATCGTCATCCATGACGGATGGGGCCAGACCGAGGTCGTTACCAAGGACGGCAAGGTAGCAGGAATCAAGTTCAGAAAGTGCCTCTCAGTCAAGAATGCAGAAGGCAGATTCGACCCTAAGTTCGACGATAACGAGACAACAGAGCAGGCATGCAGCACCGTACTCTTCAGTATCGGCCAGAAGCCTGATTACGGCACATTGTTCGAGGGAACTAAGGTCGAGATCAGCCCAAGAGGCATGATCATCGCGGATCCTGTCACACTGCAGACTGCAGAGCCTGACATCTTTGCCGGCGGTGACTCCGTCAGCGGACAGAAGTTCGTAGTAGACGCGCTTGCTATGGGACGTGAAGGCGCTGTATCACTCCACAGATTCGTCAACAAGGGACAGCACCTCGTTATCCACAGGAACACACGCCAGTTTGCTATGCTCGACAAGGATGAGATCGTTATCCCGCCTGCAGACTTCAAGAAGCCTCCTCGTCAGATCAGAGAGATCGATGAGAGCAAGAAGCTCACAATGGATTACGAGATCAAGCAGTTCAGCGAAGAGCAGATCAAGAAAGAGGCAGAAAGATGTCTCAAGTGCGGACGCAGCGTAGTAGATGTTAATAAGTGTATCGGCTGCGGAATGTGCACAGTACAGTGCAAGTTCGATGCTATACATCTGTATCGTCTCCCGGATGGAGATAAGTACTCCAACATGATACCGGCAGAGCAGAAATTCCTCGGAATGGGAAAATATATTCCGTCACGTGTTGTAAGTATAGTTAAGAACAAAGTAACAAACAGATAAAGGATCTATAGTTTTATGCATGAACTAGGACTTGTTAATTACGTTGTAGAACAGGTAAGCAAGATCGCTGAGGACCAGAACGTCAAGAAGATCCGTTCGGTGACTCTTCAGTTCGGAGAGGTGTCGGGGATAGTAACATCGTATCTGCACGATTACTGGCTCTGGTATACCAAGAAATTCCCGATGTTTGAAGGCTCGGAGCTTAAGACCGAGGAGATCCCGGCTGTAACTTGGTGTGATGATTGTAAGATAACTTATTCTACGGTCAAATACGGCAAGATCTGCCCTCATTGCGGAAGCGGCAGGACATGGCTGCTTCGCGGAAATGAGATGATGATCAAGGAAGTCGAGGTCTATGACGAAGAAGAGACGAACGATCCGGGCGGGGACCTCGCGGTAGAAGGCGAGTACGTGCCTCAGTGATATTTTGCTTTGGACAGGAGGTTCACATGACCAATCAGGAAATGAGAAACATTAAGGAGTCACTCGGCGTTGAGATGTTCAAGATGAACTATAAAGCCGGCGTCAGGCTCCCTCACCTCGAAGCTTTCTTTGCGGGCGACGACAATGCTCTCGATGACAAGGCAAGAGAGAGACTTGAGAAAATGCTCGAAGACGAAGTCAAGAAGAGCCGCAAGTAATTGCTTTGCAAGAACAGGCAAGGAGGACAAGATGAAAGAATACAGTAAAGAAGAACAGCTGGCTATTTATGAAGGTATCGCTGCTGACGGGACGATAAGCAAAGAAGCTGAAGAGACTATTCTCGCTGCTATAGCAGAGGGTAAGGCTGAAGAACTGTTGATAGGAGAAGTAAAGAGACAGCTCAGGTGCAAGCTCCCGGGTGAGAAGGGAGTAGTTGTAGCAGCAGCTGTTGCCAAGCTTTGGTAGTTTGCTGGAGGTATTGGTTTTGAAAGACCTTAAACATTTGATTTACTTTGAAGATCTGCTGCAGGAGGCATATAACGGCCTCGTCAGGCAGGCTCAGGAGGAAGGTAAGAAGTGCATAGGTTATATGTGCGAGAACGTACCGGAACCTCTTCTCAATCTGCCGGGATGTTTCTCTGCGAGACTCCGTGCTCCGAGGACCGGTTCGATCGATGTAGGCACATATTATCTGACAAGCTTCCTCTGTGAGTATTCAAGAGCGATACTGGAAAGAGCTCTTGAAGGAGGCTTCAATTTCCTTGACGCCATGATCACACCTGATGGATGCACAATGCTCAACCGCTGTGTAGAGAACATGGATGTACTGAAGGCGGTAGGAGAGGGCAAAGAAGGCTTTTTCTTTGACTATATGGAGATCCCTATGAAGGCTGACTATAACGGCTTGGATCTCTATGTGCTCCAGTGCAGGAATCACATACTCAGACCTCTCAGCGAGAATTACGGCATCGATGTCAGCGATGAGGCTATACGCAAGGCTGTCGCCGAGCACAACCGCATCTGCGAGCTGATCAGGGCTATCGGAGATTTCCGCAAGCTCGATGAACCGACGATCACAGGTTATGAGTTCAACGTTATCTGCCTCGCGACATATGTTGCTCCGCAGTATCTGCTCATAGACAAACTCGAGGAGACTCTCGAGGAACTGAAGACGAGGAAACCTGATCCGGCTCCTTGGTTCAAAGCCAGAGTCGTAGTCGTAGGTTCGGAAGTGGATGATACGGATTTCATAAAGCTGGTCGAGGAAAGCGGCGCATTCGTCTGTGCTGACAGATTCTGCTACGGATCACTTCCGGGCAGAGATCCGATCGAGTTCAATGATGACGAGGATGCGCTTACACAGATATGCAGACATTATATGTATGCGGCTGAGTGTCCGAGATATATGAATACTCAGAAGATGGATGCGAGACGTGAGTACGTTGACAGGATGGCCAAGGAATACAAAGCTGACGGCATCATATACGAGCAGATGAAATTCTGCGACCCATGGGCTTATGAGAAGATGATGGGATCACACATACTCAGAGAGAGATACGGATATCCGGTTCTGGCTGTTGACCGTCCGTATGTGATCGGATCGTCCGGACAGATGCGTACCCGTGTCCAGGCATTCATGGAGAGCATCGATATCAAGAAGATCCAGAAGGAGGGTAACTGATGGCTGTCAGAAAATTCAATAAAATGGTCAACCCTCGGAAGATCAAGGGCGACACTAAATACGGTGATCTGTACAAGCCGCATGGCAAAGTAAGAAAACGCCGTGAGTGGAGGGGTGTCGGAGATACTCTCTATGACTACTCCAGATGGCTCGGTATCATGTTCACGCTCGGTAAATTCGTCATGGTCCCGCGCAATGTCAAAGCGATGTTCAGATATCGCTGGATGGCTAATTATCTGGCTGTACCTATGATGGTAGACAGATTCACTCAGGGACTCAGGGGCGAGTATCTCAGGATGGCTCATGAGGAGCAGGATCTGATCATAATCGATGTTGCCAAGCTCCTCGGCAATCTTTTCCGCGGTGACCGCAGGATCGGAAATGATGAAGAGTTTTCAAAGATCAACGTACTCGTTGATGAGAACGAGATGACGGCGGTCATGATGGGATTCCCGGGTCTCAAGAGCACGAGCCGTGAGACACCTTCCACCTATGTATCTGTATTGCTCAACCAGCATGCTGCAGAGCACTATATCGATGTAGCACAGGAATACGGCTTGGCAGGAGATGTCTGCCCGATGCCTGAGGCAGAGGCGGGCGTTTCGATCGATGACGATGCGCCGGTACTCGGAGCATGCGCCGTTCAGTGCAACACGACATGCGACGGATCGCTTCTCGGCAACGGAGTCATTTCCGAACGACTTGAGAAGGAAGACGGCATTCCTGTATTCCAGCTGCCGGCTCCGCTTCGCCATAAAGAAGATGATGTGCAGGACTACGCAGCTGAAGAGATCAGAAGAGCAATAAAGTTCATCGAAGAGCATACCGGCCACAAGTGGGACTGGGGTCATTACTTCGAATGTGCCCGCCGTGTCAATGTTGCGACCAGATGCCGTAACGAATGGCTCGACATGAACAAGACAGATTATCCGCAGGTATTCGGCGGAAACCTTGCGCTTTACACAGAGACCAACTACATGGCTATCTGCGGCAAGGTCCCTGAATTCGAGAAATGTGATAAGAAGCTCATGAAGCTCGCGGAGAAAGCTTAC
Source organism: Clostridiales bacterium (assembly GCA_015058265.1). The sequence continues at coordinate 427 of SVCR01000147.1, read as the reverse complement.
AAGAAACGTAAAATGGCTGCTCCTGAGTATCGTCACAGAGCGATAGTCTGGGGCGTGCAGTCGCACTTCTATATGGACTTCCTCGTATGGCTCCTTAACTGCTGGGGTATCGTTCCGCTCACGGATATGCTTTCCTGCATCAACACAGAGATGATCGCAGAGACGGATACACCTGAGAACAGGGAGCAGGCATACTATGATATGGCAATGCTGACTGAGGAGATGATCATGCGTAACCGCACACACGGCGGATATAAGGTGCTGCTCGATGACCTGTTCGAGTTCGTGGAGGAGTACAATGCGGATATGATCATACTCTGGGAGCATATCACATGCAAAGCTCTGGACGGCATGCACGGACTCTTCGAGGATAAAGCCAGAGAACGCGGGATACCGCTTATCTGGGTAGATCATCAGCTCTTCGACC
>SVCR01000146.1 GCA_015058265.1 Clostridiales bacterium | reverse complement strand
TGAAAGCGATCGGCAGTATCGTTCCTGAAGAACGCGCACTGAGAGATGAGCCGATGAGCGCGCATACTTCCTTCAGGATCGGCGGACCGGCAGCTCTGTTTGTCACAGCTAATGATGAGAACGAGCTGGCCGGAATATTAGCAGTATGTGCGGAGGAAAAAGCAGAACATATCTTGATCGGAAACGGATCAAACTATCTGGTTTCAGATGAAGGCTATCCGGGGATAATGATCAGACTCGGCGGGATATTCGAGGAGATCACACGCGACAAGGAGGATGACTCTGTTGTCGTTGCCGGCGCAGCGGCCAGGCTGTCATCGGTAAGTGCTTTCCTGACAGAGCGCGGACTTGCGGGGTTCGAATTCGCAAGCGGCATACCGGGAAGCATAGGCGGCGCAGTCTTCATGAATGCCGGTGCGTACGGCGGCGAGATGAAAGATGTCGTAAGCAGTGTAAGACTTATGGCAGGGGACGGATCGGAGATCTTCACACTGACCAATGATGAGATGAGCTTCTCATACAGACACAGTGTAGTAGAAGAAAGCAATGCGATCGTCCTGAGCGCTGAGCTCAGGCTCACTCCGGATGATCCGGAGTGCATAGTTGCAAGGGTAGCCGAGCTTAAGACAAAGAGGAATGCTAAGCAGCCGGTCAATTATCCGAGCGCGGGAAGCACCTTCAAGAGACCGGTCGGCGGATATGCAGCAGCACTTATAGATGAAGCAGGGTTGAAAGGTTATACAGTAGGGGGAGCACAGGTCTCTGAAAAACATGCGGGATTTGTGATCAATAAAGGAGACGCAACTGCAGAAGATGTCCTCGCGGTGATGAGGTATGTCAGAAAAGCCGTATATGAGAACTCAGGTATAATGCTGGAACCTGAGGTCCGTCTCATCAACTGCAGCTTGTGATCGGATCAGAGGAAAGAGCAAGAAATATGAATCTTGAAGAAATCAAAAAGAAATACAGAATAAAAGGGGATTACCATACCCATACCGTATATTCACGGATCGGACCTTATCTGCACGGAAAGGGTCAGATAATCGAAAATGCCGCCAGTGCTGTCAGCAAAGGGCTGAAAGAACTCGGCATCACAGACCACGGTCCGTGGGATTTTTACGGTCTCGACCTGCGCAGGATACCGCAGATGAGAAAAGACATTGATGAAGCGATGAAACGGTACCCTCAGCTCAATATCACTTTGGGCGTAGAAGCGGACATCGTAGATTCTCCGAACGGACTCGATGTCTCGCCGGAAGAATTCGAGCTGTTCGACTACGTGAATGCCGGATACCATTATGTTCCCGGATGTCACATGATACAGAACTGGCTGGCATTCAGACTGCCTTGCCCGGGCCCGGTCAAGGAAAAGCTGAGAAAGCAGAACACCGACAGGATCATCAAGGCGCTGAAGAGCAATAACATCCGTATCCTTACGCACCCGGGCGATAAGGCATATATCGATGCACATGCTGTCGCCAAGGCTTGTGAGGAGACAGGGACACTTGTAGAGGTGAATGTTCGTCACAGGCATCCTGATGTGGAAGAACTCAAGGTGTTCGCAGGCTATGATGTCAGTTTCATCATCAGCAGCGATGCGCATTCTCCGGACAAAGTAGGCAGATATACCAAGAGCTTGCAGCATGCAATGAACGCAGGCATCACGCCTGACAGAATAGTAAACATAGAAAGCCGGGAGGAAGCAGAGCGGGCAGAGGAATGACCGTTATGAAGGACAGGGAAAAATGAAGAAGAACGTAGTAGTTATAACAGGGATGTCCGGTGCAGGACGAAGCAGAGCAGCAGACTGGTTCGAGGATCAGGGTTATTATTGTGTGGATAATATGCCGCCTGCACTTATCAAGAGCTTTCTTGAGATGGCTTCGGTAGATACCACCAGAATTGAGAAGATCGTCTTCGTTACTGATATAAGGAGCAGGAGCTTCTTCGATAACCTTGACAAGGTGATCGATGAGCTGAGAAGGGATCCGTCAATAGATCTGACCGTCATTTTCATGGAAGCATCACCGGATGAGATAGTCAAACGTTATAACGAGGTAAGAAGAAATCATCCGCTGTCCGGAGCAGAAGCAAGCAGATCCGTAATTGAAGAGGAAGCGGAGAAGCTGAAGAATGTCAGAGGCAAATCGGATATCATTCTCGACACTACCAATCTCAAAGTCTCTGAGCTGAATAAGGAGCTGGATCAGGTGATCTTCGGAGGCAGCGGATCATCAAGCTTTGCTATCAACATCAGCTCATTCGGATTCAAATACGGGATCCCGAGTGAAGCAGATGTTATGTTCGATGTCAGGTTCATACCTAATCCGTACTATGTTCCGAGCCTGAAGAAACTAAGCGGGAACAGCAAGCGGGTGTCAGAGTATATTTTCAGAAACGAGATCGCGACACAGTTTGTTGATGAAGTCCACATTTTGCTCAGGACTATGGTCCCGGGATATATCAATGAAGGCAAGTATCATCTGAATATAGCGTTCGGATGCACCGGCGGTCATCACAGATCGGTTGCGGTGGCGAATGCTGTTGCAGCTAAATTTGAAGCGGACGGCATGAGAGTCAGAGTGCGCCACAGAGATATGAATCTGCAGAACCGCAAGAAATAAAGAGATCGGCAATGTCATTTTCATCAGATGTCAAGGACGAACTATCAAGGATAGATAATACCAAGAAATGCTGCATGCTGGCGGAGACCGCGGGATTCCTGCGGACCGCCGGATCTCTTAGTCTGCCGGGAGGAGGGCGCTTCGGCATAGTTGCTACAACAGAAAAAGCTTCTACTGCGAGGCACTTCAAGAAACTGATACAGTCCTACTTCAAGAATACAGTTACCATGGCAGTCGGTGACTCACAGATGCCGGGAAGAAGCGGGAGACGCGGGCGCAACAGGTATTATCTGAATATCAGCCCGGAGCAGAAGTCCATGCACATACTGAGAGAGACAGGCATGCTGCTGATTCGTGAGGGAGATGATTATCTCAGCGACGGGATATATCAACCGATAACCAGGCTGAAGTGCTGCCGCAAGGCGTATCTCAGAGGATTGTTCCTCGCGTGCGGGACGGTATCCGATCCGCGCAGGAGCTATCACCTGGAGTTCGTTCTCAATAAGGAACAGACTGCGAATGATGTGAAAAAGCTGATAGGTTCTTTCGTAGATCTTTCAGCAAATATCTCACGGCGGGGAGATAACTATATCGTATATGTCAAGAAAGCGGCTTATATCAGCGATATCCTGGGGATAATGGGTGCTGATGATGCAGTGCTGGAATTTCAGAATATCCACATCAACAGAGGCCTCCACGGAGATGCTCAGAGATTGATGAACTGTGACAGCGCCAATGTAGACAGGATGATAAATGCCGCAGAGGAACAGAGGCAATGGATCAACAGGATAGTCGAGGCAGATCTTGGCAGAGCTGCTGAACCTGATGATCCCGAATACATGGACGGCTTGAAGGGCCTGCCTTCTCAGCTGAGGGAAGTAGCTGTGATCAGGCTGACAAGACCATCGGCCAGCCTTGCCGAGATAGGTGAGGCGCTCACACCGCCTATTGGTAAAGCTGCAGTGAGCAAGAGGTTCGCAAAGATCAAGGCTATGGCTGAAAAGATCGGGAACGAAGCAAAGGAATGATATGGAAAAAGGACAGATAATAGAACTGACAGTTGAGGACATGATAGATGACGGCAGGGCTTTCGGAAGATACGATGGCTGTGCCGTATTTATTGACAGAGGGGTGCCCGGCGACAGGATAAAAGCGCAGGTCACCAAGGCGAAAAAATCCCTATGCGAGGCAAAGCTGCTCGATATCGTCATACCATCGGAAGACAGAAGGAAACCGCTTTGCCCGTATTCCGGAAGCTGCGGAGGATGCCAGCTGCAGGAACTGACTTATGATGCTCAGAAGGCCTTAAAGGAAAGACAGGTGAGATCTAAGCTGGAAAGACTGGGCGAGCTGGAAGCTCCTGTGGTCAGAGAAATCATTGGTGCTGAGACACTGGAGTGCTGCCGCAACAAAGCGGTGTTCGCGGTAGGTCCTCACGGGGAAGTGGGCTTCATGAAGAGGAAGTCTCACTTTGTCATAGATATAGAAGAGTGCATAATGCAGACAGATGCCGCAATGGCGTGTGCAGGAGCTCTCCGGGAGTTTCTCAGAAAAACCGGAGTCAGATGCATCTCGCAGATGACCGTCAAGACAGCCTTCGGCACGGGAGAAGTAATGGCGGTGCTGGAGTCGAATCAAAAGGAGATCCCTCAGGCCGAGCTGCTGGCCGAACTGCTGGATGATGCGGTCTACGGTCTCGGATCTGACAACTCACTCGAATCGATCGCCGTTGTACATAAAGGCAGATGCAGGATCCTTGCAGGCAAGCCGACGATAACCGAAGAAATCATCAGAAACAGCGGGTCGTGCATCCGTTACGAGATAAGTCCTCAGTCGTTCTATCAGGTCAATCCTGAGCAGATGACCAAGCTGTATGACAAAGCGGCTGAGTATGCCGCGCTGCGAGGGGGTGAGACGGTGCTCGATCTCTATTGCGGAGCAGGAACGATAGGGATCTGGCTCCTGGATGAATTGCGCACAAGATCTCCGGAGACATTCGACGGTACCCGCGTCATCGGGATAGAGTCTGTAAAGCCGGCGATAATAGATGCCAACCGCAATTCAGTGATAAACGGCCTGGTCAATACCAGATATTTCTGCGGCAAGGCTGAAGAGGAGCTGCCGGGAATGATGGGGCTGGCGAAACTCTGGAAATGGAATGAAGTGAATGAAAGAGTAGAACGCGAGCCTGAGATAAGGATAGATAAGGTGGATGTGGCAGTGCTCGATCCTCCTCGTGCGGGATGTGATGAGGCACTTCTTGAAGCCGTTGTAAAAGCAGAACCGGAGCGTATAGTCTATGTATCCTGCGATCCCGGAACACTGGCACGAGATATCAAATATCTCACAGCAACAGGATACGAGTTCGCGGAGTGCACACCCGTAGACCAGTTCCCATGGACTACACACATCGAGGTAGTCGCGAAAATACAACGCAGGTAACGCTCAAAACCCTTGAAAATCAAGGCTTTCAGGATTTG